>JANYDX010000465.1 GCA_025363395.1 Verrucomicrobiota bacterium | reverse complement strand
GCTCCGTGGCGAAGCGAGTCGGCGGATCTTAGTCGAAGGCAGCGACGGAGTGCCGGGATCGCCGGCGGCAGTTTCACAAGAGCCGATCCAGACGTCCAGAGACAACGCGCGGGATCTGCCCTAAATCGTATGTGCTTTTTCCGCTCAGCATCTTCCGTTTTTCAAAAGGGCTCATTCCACGCTCGCCCGCGCGTGTCTCATCCGTAACGTTGATCTGATCTAGCTGCGTGGATGCAAGCGGAAAAATAAAATAGCTATCCGCGGCGTGGGAGGCGGCGGGTGGCAGATCCGAGCAAGAGGGAGGCAAAGGACAGGGACCGGGCACGATACAGGAGTTAACGCGTGCGTTAGTTGGGCGACTCAGGTTTTCACCGTGAGCGTGCTGATCTTCGTGGGTTATTAATACCACCGTACAATGGTGCGTCTTGCCCGCATACTCTAGGCTCGGACTTCGGCGGAGAGAATCACTCGCGCCCGTCCCGAACGTTTTCATGCATGGGCCGGCCGCCCGGTCCCTGACGATTGCCGCCCTCTCACTGCGGCCTTCAAAGAACAAAAATCATGCGTCGATCACAATGGTGATCGTTCACGCTTTCGGCACTGGCACCTGGCTGAGCAACGCCCAGACAAAGCCGGCGAGTTCGCGCGCGAGCGCCACCGTCACCTTCGCTTTCATGACGCCGCGGCCGATCAAGTGACGACTGCGTTTATAAAGCCTGGTCTGCACCTTCCAGCTGAGTTCGCGATAGGCGGTGGGTTGACCGCGTTGGCGCACGGTCAACTGCGAGGAGACTTTCGGGGTGAGAAAGGCGTGTTGCACCGCCTCGGTTAAAATCCACCGCGCATGGGCGTTGCCCGCCTTGGTGATGCCGCCGAGTTTACGGCTGTCGCCGCTGGTGTGCTCGCGCGGCACCAGACCGAGGAAAGCCATGACATGGCGCGGATGCGTGAAACGCCGCACATCGCCGAGTTCCGCCACGAGGACCGTGGCCGCCGTCAGTTGGAATCCGCGCAGGCACATGAGCGCCTGCACGGCCGGATACATCCGCCATGACGGCACTTGGGCCGCGATCAAATCATCCAGGCGCTCGACGCGTTGCGTCGCTTGATTGATCGCCAGCAAGTATTCCTCGAGCACCGCTTTCAAGGCCGGCAACGGCAACACCAGTTCACGCAAGTAACGTTGATGTGCTTCACTCCAGTTGGCTTTGCCCTGATAGCGATAACCCTGGCGGAGGAGAAACGACTTTAGCCGCAGTTTCGCGCGCGTCAGATCGTGCACCGCGTCCGCGCGGGCCCGCGTGAGGTCACGGATCGATTCGTCAACCGCGTCCGGCACGTGAATGCCGGTCAGTTCCCCCGCCCGGTGCAACCGCGCGAGCATGAGCGCATCGCGACGGTCCGTCTTTTGGCGCACGCCTTTTTCGTACGGCAGTTTGGACGGCGCGACCACGATGCAGTCGATCTTTAGTTGCTGTAGCCGTCGATACACCACATAGCCGGTCGGTCCGGCTTCGTAGACCACGTGCAAGGTGACGCCCTCGCCGCCGATCTTGCGCAACGCTTTTTCCACCGCATGCAGATCACTCGAGATCGTGCCGTAGAGGCGGACCTCGCCCTCGCGATGGCCTTCGGTCACCGCGATCACCGTCGTATCTTTATGGACATCGAGTCCGACATATTTATTTATTCCTTTCATGTGCTTGTCTCCGTTTTTGGTTGTTTGGGTTGTTGTTCATCCTTCAGCCACACCCATGCGGCTCTGCCCTTCACCGGGTAACCCACGCTTAGGAGACAAGCACACCTTATTTTTCAACATCAGCGTCTGCACGCAGCTATAGTGTCTCGGCAAAGAATCATGCGCTTTATTGTCCTCCTTGCTGCGATGATTGCCTCGGTTTCTCTGGAGGCCGAGCAGAAGAAGAGCGTGCGTGACGATGTCAGCACCAAACTAAAAGAGGAATTCCGCTTTGACCCTACATTTCGGGCCATAGAAATGAACATTCCGGAAAATGAAATATTGGTGTTGGAGAAGATTACTGTCACAAGCTCCGCCATAAAGTGGGGCCTTTTTGAGCAAACCATGCTTCAAAAACACCAAGCGCGATTGAAAGAAGAGACGTTTACGCTGAGAGATGGTGGGCTGTTCGCGACGAAAGATTTTGGTAAAGTGCGAGCACAGATTGGCCTTTGGGGCGAAGGAGGGGGGCTCACGTTTTTGAAATTTAGATGGTGAAAAAACAGCCGAACAAGATCATCACAGCGCAACGCGCTTCGCGCGTGGCTGACTGATGGCGATCGGCGGAAAGAAATAGCACCATGAATGACAGCCCCTC
>JANYDX010000035.1 GCA_025363395.1 Verrucomicrobiota bacterium | reverse complement strand
GACCATATAAAGAGCCACGGCGGCGCGGATAATGTAAGGCGCCTCGACCACGGAGGGGCGAAGTGGTTTGGCGCCGAAGACCGTGATGCGGTGCGGATCGCTGACGACGACATGGGCGCCAAACTTCGACAGCTCCGACATCCAGGTGAACCCGCCTTCGTAAACCTTGTTCCAGAACATCACGGCACCCTGGGAACGGACCGCGAGGGCGATCATGCACGGCAGCAGGTCGACGGGGAAATACGGCCAGGGGGCCGCTTCGATTTTGGGCAGCAGATTTGAAGTGAACGGCTCCTCAATGATGAGTTTTTGATTTTTGCGGACGATGGCAGTGTCGCCTTGATAGTCGATTTGGACCCCGAGCTTGGCAAATGAGCGGTTGATGAGATCGAAATGATGCGGCAGTGAATGTTTCACTTTCACCTCGCCGCCCGTGATCGCGCCGAGTGCAAGAAACGTGACCACTTCGTGATGGTCGGTGTTGATCGTGAACGTGCCGCCCTTGAGCTGTTTTACCCCGGTGACGGTGAGCTGGCTGGTGCCGAGCCCGCCGATTTTCGCGCCCATCGCGACGAGCACGGTGCAGACATCCTGCACATGCGGTTCGCTCGCGGCGTTGAGGAGGACGGATTCCCCGTCAGCCAGGACGGCAGCCATTACGAAATTTTCGGTAGCGGTGACCGACATGTAATCCGGCCAGTGGCGGGCGCCGCGGAAACGGCCTTTGAGGGTGAGCTTCAGGTCGGCGTGGTGGGCGATTTTTGCCCCAAGTTTTTCCAGGATTTCCAGATGGGGGTCGAGCTCGCGTATGCCGAGGGAGCAGCCTTTGGAATTCGTGGGCAGCACGATTTTTTTCATGCGCTGAAGCAATGGAGCGAAGAGCAGAACGGAGGAGCGCATGCCGGCGGGCAATTCGCCATTGAGCCGGCTGGCGTCGAACCCGGAGTGGTCGATGTCCATGCGGCCGGCGTCCCGTTCCCATTTGATGCGCGAGCCCTGTTCGGTGCAGAAGCTGACGAGTTTTTCAACGTCCGTGATGTTGGGAACGTTGAGCAGGACCACCTTGGCATCGGTGAGCAGCGTGGCGCAGAGAATCGGCAGCACGGAGTTCTTGTTGCCCGACGGAGTGATGGTACCGCTCAGGGGTTTGCCGCCGTGAATGATGAGGTCAGCCATCGAGGAAGTGGTAGGATGAAAGGAGAGGGTGGCGGGGACACCGTTGCGGGCGGGCTGCCAGCGCGGCGTTGTTCCGGCCGTCGCCGGGTAAATAAAAAGGCGTCTGCGGGAGAGCAGACGCCTTGAATGCGATTCGCGCGGGGCGCGTTGGCAAGGATTAAGTGGCCGACGAGTTGCCTTGGTCACTGCCGCCGCTGCGGTATTCACCGCCGCGCTGGCTGCGACCGCGACCGCCGCGATTGCGACGACGCTGGCTATCGCCGCCACCGGGGTGGTTGCGATTGCGACCGCCGGGTTGGCGATCACCCTGGCGGGCTTCATCCTGGCGGCTTTCGACCGCTGCGGGAGCGGGGGTCTCGGAGCCGCCGAAGAGTGACTTCAACCAGCCAAAGAAACCGCCCGAAGCTTTCGGAGCTGCGGCTGCGAAGGTGGTCTCCGGGGACTGAGTCGCGGCAACCGCCGGGGTGCTGTGGCGTTCGCGGGGTGCGCTGCCGTAGTTGGACGGGGTCGGCACGTAGTTGTAGCCGGGACGCACGTAGAGGAATTTTGCCGGAGTGGGAATTTCCTCGCGCGGTGCACGCTCGGGGCGTGGTTCGTCGCGGCGGGGCGATTCTTCACGACGGGGGCGGTCATTGCGCGGTTCGCGGGCGGGACGGAAACCTTCGCTCTCCCAAGTCTGGGCGGGCACGGATTTCTGCTGCTCGGGCGGGAGGATATTCAGCTCGGCCTGCTCTTCAGCTTCAGGAGCAATTGCGGCTGGAGCCTGAACGGGAGTGGAAACTTCCCGGGCGACCGGCGCGGAGTATTCTTTGACGGGGGTAACTACTTCAGCGCGCTCGGGGCGGGCCGGAGGAACGTAAGCGGCGGGCGCGGGAGCGGCAACCGGGGCGGCTTCTGGGGTTACGGGAGCCGGGGTTTCGACCGGTGCGAATGGATTCTGGTATTCACGCGGAGCAGTGACGACTTCGATCGCGGTCGGCGTGTAGGTACTGGAGGCTGCGGTTGAGGCAGCGGGGGCGCTGGGACGTTTACCCTTCCCGCGGGCCAGGCCAGAGCCGCGGGTGCTGCCGAAGGATGATTCGGCGGGAAACGCCGGGTTGGTCGCGGTGGCTTCGGCAGAAGCTCCGGACAATTCATTGGAGGACATGTCTATGTTGTTGGTTGAAAGCGCCTGCCAAAAAATGTGGCGGCACTGGGTTGTTGAATGCCAGCCGGAGCTCGAAAATCTCGCTCAGACGGCGGCAATAGCCGCTTAAGTTCGATTCAATGTCACAATAGGGCAACTTAATTATTCCCCGGCCAAGGGCTTGCCAGCGGACATGCCGGCACCCACGCTTTGGCCATGGACAAACTCGAGGAGATCTTCCGGATGCAAGATGCGTTGAACAAGCGGATTGGCGTCAATTTACCGCCGCCCACCGACGAGGAAAAGGCGAAGTGGATCCTCAATTACACCCGCGCCATGCAGCAGGAAACGGCCGAGCTGATCGACAGTGTGCCGTGGAAGTGGTGGGCCAAGTACCAGAAGTTTGACGAGCAGAACGCCAAGGTTGAAGTCGTGGATCTTTTTCATTTTCTGGTGTCGTTGGCGCAGACGCTGGGTATGACGCCTGACGATGTTTATCAGGCCTACTTGAAAAAAAATGCCGTCAACCACCAACGCCAGGAATCCGGTTACGTGAAGAAGGACGAAGCGGATTCGAAACATATCTGAGCGGCCGGGGATTAACCGGTCCGCGTTCCCTATCTTGTCGCCGACCGGTCGGCAGCAAAATCCTACGGACGTTTTGTCTTGGCCAACTCGTTGTACTTTTCCACGTCAGCCTGAGCGCCTTCGCTGTCGCCTAGCGCGGATCTTAGGTAGGCGCGTTCCTTGTAGTATCCCATTTCATCGGGGGCGAAACGGATGGCTTCGTCGAGATCCGCCGCGGCAGCTTCGGTGTCGCGATTCGCGGATTTCACCTTGCTGCGCTGGTGGTAGGCCTCGGCGAATTCGGGAAAGAGGGCGAGGGTATCATTCGCGCACTCGAGTGCCGCGGCCAGGTCGCCCTGCAAGCGGAGGACTTGGATGCGCATTCCATAGGGTTCGGGCGCCTTTGGATTGCAGTTGATCGCCTTGCCGAAATCATTGACCGCGCCGACGTTGTTTCCCATGAGGCTGCGGGCCTCCCCGCGCTTTTGATAGGCCAGAAAATCTCCCGGCTTCAATGTAGTGACGATGTCGTAATCTGCGATCGCGGCTTGGTAACGCGCGACACTTACCAGCATATTTCCTCGGGCAATGTAGTAGCGCGGCTCGGTCAGATCCAATCTGATTGCTTCCCCATAATCCACGAGCGCGCCAATCGAATCATGACGCTTTTCCTTGGCCATACCTCTCCAGAAATAGGCCTCGGCTGCGTCTGGGGATTTCGTGAGCGCACGGTCCAAAACATTGATCGCCCCGGTGTAATCGCCCCGGTCAATTTTTTCCTGCGCCTGCTTGAGTTCATCAATGGAGGTTTCGGCGAAACTGACCAGGCTGAGCGCGATAAAACCAACTGCGACTTTGGGGCTAAGTCTCATGGATGATGAATACAAGCACGGGCCCAGAACCACCAGATAATTTCATGCGAAATTCGCTCTGAAAGCGGAATTAAAAGCTTCAGAAATGGAGCGACCGGCCGACCGCCCGGCCCACCCATTTACCAACCCCAACGCACACCGCCACGAGCCAGCCGTGGCGGGGCAATACTGACGATGCCGGCGGCCACCCGGCCGGTCTCGACGCGGACGGAAAACAGGTTTTCCAAGTTGAGAAATACCTCCCCACTATGGCTCAACGGATGCGACAGTCCGAGGTCAACCGTGGTCGCGGCCGCGAGCGGCAGGGTGTTCTCATCATCCTCAAATTGCGCGCTGACCCGGCGGATTCGGCCGGTCACTTTGAAGCTCGCGGGCGCGTGCCACAGGCATCCGGCGCTGAGGGAATTTCGGGGAACTTGAGCGAGACGTTTGCCGACCAGTCCGGGCGCGTTGCCGGCGGCGGTAACGCGGCCGTCGTTCAACAGACAGGCGAAATCGAGGCTAAGCACAGACGAGGCTTCGAGGCGGGCGCCGAATTCGAGACCCCGGACATGGATTTCATCAATGTTTTGCCGCTGGCGGCCCAAACCGCCCGCCGGCACAAAACCCACGATGGGAAATGTGCCCGGACCGCGCGCCAAGGTGATAGTCCCCACGGCATCGCGCAAATCGTTCCAGAAGGCGCCGGCATTCAAAGTGAGTTTGCCGGCGGTGTAGTCGGCACCGATTTCCGCGCTGGTCGCATGCTCGGTGCGCAGGGCGGAATTGGCCTCGGTGATGACGTTGCCGACCCGGAACGGCCGGTAGAGTTCATTCAGGGTGGGCCGCCGGAACGATTGCTGCGCGGCGGCCCGCAGGCGCCAGCCGGGGGCGGGCTGCCAGATCAGTCCGGCGCTTGGGCTGAAAGGAATGCCTTCGCGGCGGGCATAGCGGTCATCGCGCAGCACTCCACCCGTTGTCCGGTCAGTTTCTCGGCGGTGGCCGTCGCCATCGCGCCAGAAATCAAGCCGGGCTCCCAACGTCGCGCGCCAGTTCGCTGCGAGCGCTTGTTCGTGCAGGGCGAACAAACCGGTGAAGTCCTGGGTGCCACCCGCCAACCTTTGCCGGGTGTACTTCCCGTTACTGAAGGAAAAATTTTCGCGGGTCTCGCCGCGCACGGTGCGAAAATCCACACCGGCACTGGTGCGTGTGTTGTTTTCGTCGGACCACACTCCACTCCACGCGCCGCCGAAAGCCGTGACGGGAACCGCGAATTGATCACTGGCCGGAGTCTCGACCGTGCGCGTGGCATTGACGGAACTGAAGGTGCTGGAGAACGACTGGTCCTGTGCGTACGCAGTCGCGGTCCACGAAAAGTTTTTTCCTGGGCGCGCCTTCAACACGGCGGACCCGAAGTTTTCGCGCGAGCGATTGGTTTGATACGGCGTGCCGTTGCCGCGTCGCTCGTTGAAGGTGCGGGCGGTGATGGTGAGGTCCGCCTGTTCGCCGAGCGGTTGCTGCCAGCGGCCGGTGAGCCACTGATGCCGGCTCCACGCGGCAACGTCGATGGGGCCGCGATTTTCCGCGGCGACGAGCGAAAAACCGGTGGTGCCGAAATCGCGAGCGGTCAATTGGACGGCACCGGTTCCGACCGAGCGGGCAAGTTCCAGTTCTTCGCTATGAGTGGAAAAATCTCCCCCACTGACTGCGATGCGGTTGGGCGCGACCGCTGGCGTTTCCGTTAGCAATTGCACGACGCCCCCGAGCGCCGCATTGCCCCAGGCCGTGGCTCCGCCGCCGCGAACAATTTCCACGCCGGTGAGGGATTCGCGGGGGATTTTACTCCAGCTCACCCAGCCGCCGAAAGGATCGTTGAGCGGCACGCCATCCAGCAGCACCAGCGAACGGCTCGCGCCACTGGGGCCCAATCCACGGAGGGATACGCCCTGCGACGTGGGATTGGCGGTGAGGCTGTCGCTGCGGCGGAACAGACTGAATCCCGGCACCGCCTTCAACGCGGCATCGAGCGCAGTCGCAGGAGCGGTCCGCAGCTCATCGCCGGTAAACGTGGCGACAGTGAAGGGGACTTGTGCCCGCGGTTCAGGCGCACGATTGGCACTCACGGTCACCGGATCGAGGGTGACGGTTTGCGCATGCAGCAAAGCGGGTAGAAGCAGCAATCCGAGGCAGCGGATATTCATGAGAAAGTTATCGCACGCTGCGCTGCTTCCCCGCGCGGGCAATACCAGATCGCGCGCAGAAACACCGGTGAACTCGTTTGGCTGCGTTTAGGATGAGCGAGATCCATGTCCGCATGAATTTCGCGAACCTCATTTGCCTGATGAATTTGTCGGTATGGAACCGGCATACGCGTAATGAAAAAAGTTTACGTCGACATAGCCAGCATTGCTGCAGTCATTGTAACTGTAGAGCCCGAGGCGATCTCCGCGGTAATTGCCCCACGCGAGCGGGTAGGGCGGACCAAAGTCGGTGAAAGTCACGCCGTCCACGCTATAGGAATACTGGCTTTTCCCGTCGAGACCCCAAACGGATTTCAGCCAGAGCTGATTACCGGTCAATGCGGGGCCCGTGGTGGTGGCTCCGTTAATAAGATTCTCCAACGTTCGCCTCGCGCCGTTTTGCGTCACGCCGAACATCGAGAAAGTTTTTGCAAAATGACAGAGCCCCGCGTGCTGACCATCGGCCATGCCACCGAGATCGAGTTCGACGACGACTGCGCTGGCCGCCGTGCGGAGGCATCGCTGCGTAAGCGTGTTGCCGGCTTTGAGCGCATTGCCGGACTCCAAGGGTCTGAAGGCATGCAGTCGCAGCCAGCCGGGACGTTCCGTCAGCGACCATTTGTCAGCGCGCGGCTGATAATTCCATTCCCATTGAGGCGGAAGGGTGGAAGCACTGAACTCGTCGCTGGTCGGCAGTGCGCCCACGCTCATTCCCGTGGCGGGCATCTTTCCAGACCAAACCATTTGGCCGATGCCGTCGGCTCCGACTGCACCGACGATTGGCCAGCCTTCGATCCAGGTTACGGGAAGCAGACTGGCCGCCCGGCCTTCCCAGCTGCCGCGTCCGTGGTGAGTGAAAAAATACCACTGTCCATCGGGCCCTTCAATCAAACCGCCTTGATTCGGCTCCATGGCTTCGCGGTCGGCGTGCTTGAGCTGCTTTTTTTCCCAGTAGGGACCGGTGATTTTTTTCGAGCGCTGCATCATGATGACGCGGCCCTCCGGTTGGACCTCGCTGAAGAAATGATAGTAGAGCCCGTTGAATTTATAGAGCTTGCTGGCCTCGCTGCCCTTCGACTGGTAAATTACTTTGTCCGATTCCCGCATGATCTCGCGGCCATCAGGCGTCAGTTTCCAGAGGTGGATTTTGTAGTCGTCTTTAAAATTTGTCCCCACGAGCCAGCCCTGGCCGTCGTCGTCCCAAAATGGACAGCAATCGTCCCAGCCCGCTTCCGCGAAAACCGGATGCACCGGCTCCCACGGTCCGGTGATCTCCTTCGCCTTGGTCATGAAGTAGCCTTCATCGGGCGTGCCGAAATAAATCCAGAAGGTGTGGTCGTGATACCGGAGCGCGCCGGCCCAGATGCCGCGTCCATATCGGTTCATACGATCCCAGTTCAATTCCGGGCTGATCTTTGTCAGGTCGGTGATGGCGTGGCCCACGATGGTCCAATTGACCAGATCGCGGGAATGCAAAATCACCATCCCCGGCGAAAATTGAAACGTGGAGGAGATTGCATAATAGTCCGCTCCGACGCGAATGCAGTCGAGGTCGCTGTAGTCGGACGGCAGCACCGGATTCCAATAGGTGCCGTCTCCCTGATCGCCCCACGTTGACCACTCGCCCCAAGTGGCGGAATAGGCACCGGATAACATCAAGCTTGTCGCGCTGAATAGCAGTGAGCCAAGAAGCAGGCGAATCCAATGGGTCATTGAAAAATTCAGCGGAATCCAACGATTCATGGCAAGAACTCCGCTCGGATCGAACCGTCCGAAAGAAAGACAGGTGACAGCGCACGGGAGAAAATCAGATTCGGAGCGTGCAAAGACCCCGCTCCGTTTCCGCCGCTGTGCTGTGCAGTTTTCTGGTCTCCCGGCTTCTTTTCGGCAGTGCCGGACCGGACACGTCCTTCGTTGAACCGGAGGTGGGAAATGGTCTCAAGGTCAGCGCGAACCAACGTTATTTGGTGGATGGAAAAACGGGCGCACCTGTTTTCATTCTGGCGGACACCGCATGGAATCTGGGAGCACTTCGGCTGGAGGAGATCGACCACTACCTGCAGAGCCGGGCGGATCATGGATTTAATACCGTGATGTTTGCCCTGAACTTTGCCCCGCAGGCCGAGGAAAATAATGCGTATGGTCAACCGGCCTATATCGGGGTGGAAAAGACCGCATTGAATCCGGCGTATTTCGAATATTGCGACGCCATCGTGGACCGGGCTGCCGCCCGCGGGTTGTATGTGATGATTTATGCGATGTGGGCGGGAGAGAAGGCTGGCACGATGAATCATTACGCCGCTGCGCAGTTGACGACGCTGGGCCGGGCGCTCGGCGAACATTACAGGGGAGTGCGCAATGTCATTTTTTGCGCCGGCGGTGAATCGACACCTCATTACATCGAAGTGGAGCGGGTGAATGCGCTCGGCCAGGGTCTCAAGGACGGATGCGCAGACCAGAACCTCGTGACCGTTCATCCTGTTTCCGAATATTCCTCCTCCAAATTTTATGTCAGCTCGCCCTGGTTGGATTTCTATATGAGTCAGGCGAAGTCCGGCAATGCGCCGAAGAACATGGCGTGGGACGCGGCTGCGCTGGTGGAGGGGGATTGGCACGTCACTCCCATCAAACCAACCATGATGGGCGAGCACCGCTACGAATCCGGCACGCAGGAGGACCCGTTGATTCAGCGGCGAAGTTTGTACCAATGCGTTTTTGCCGGGGGCTGCGGCTACGCCTACGGCCACAACGCACTTTGGCAAATGACGCCCCACACCGCGCAACCGTGGATGCAAAAAGGCTGGACTGCGGACGTGGATAACTGGCGGGACGCGCTGGACACTCCCGCGGTCCGCCAATTGCACCGCATCAAAGCTCTGCTGAATGCACATCCGTTTCTCACCCGGATTCCCGATCAACAGCTGGTGATTGCGGGACAAGGAGCGGATATTTTCACCCGGGTGCAGGCCGCGCGCGATGGCACACTGGGAAAAAATGATGCCACCTACCTCATGGCCTACCTAAGTGCTCCCCAGGCCATCACGCTCGACACGGGTGTAATCGCGGCTCCCGCTTTGAGAGCATACTGGTTTAATCCCGCGACGGGTTTGAGCGAAACGATTACCGACACGCTCGCGAATTCAGGCCGGCTCGCTCTGGAAAAAAGACCGCAGGGCGGGGACTGGGTGGTGGTGATTGAAGACGCTGCGCGGAACTACGCTCAACCCGAGGGCGCCGAAGGCTGGCGATCATTGCTCGACGAAAAACTTTCGGCGTGGGAAATTTGGATGGGGTCACCTCATGTGAGCGTCGCTGGTTTGCCGGAAGGCACGGCGCAAAGCGCCAATGGCCGCGGCGCTCCGCCCATGGGACTGGGGCACGATCCCAAACACGTTTTTTCAGTCCAGCTCGAGTCGGGTGAACCGGTCGTGCACGTCACGGGCGAAATCTGGGGCGGACTGACCACGCGGGAGAGTTTCGCCAATTATCATCTTCGCCTGGACGTAAAATGGGGAGAGAGAAAATGGGAGCCCCGTCTCGCCCTCCCACGCAACAGCGGTCTTCTCTATCACTGCACCGGGCCGCACGGTGCGTTCTGGAATACGTGGAAACGCAGTCTCGAATTTGAGATCCAGGAAAAGGACATGGGCGATCTCTATCCGCTCGGGGGCGCAAGCGGGGACGTTGTCCTCGTCAAACCGCCCTCCAAGATTTGGACCCATGATCCGGCGGGTGAATTGGTTACCGTGGGCGCTGGCGTCAAACAGCCGGGCGGAAACCGGGCGGCTCGTCGCACGGGGAACTTCGAAAAGCCGAACGGGGAATGGAACACGCTGGAACTTTACACCGTTGGACGCACCTCCGTCCACGTCGTTAACGGGCAGGTGGTGAATGTGATTCACCGTGCAGCCATTCTCGATGGCTCCGCCGGAGAAGAATCAGCGTTGGAGGGCGGTCAGCTGCAACTTCAGTCCGAAAGCGCGGAGGTCTATTACCGGCGGATCGAGCTCCGTCCGATCACCGAGTTCCCCGCGGAAATCAAGCGGGCGGTGGAACCGACCCAAGCCGGCCGATAAATCGAACTGCCCCGTTTCAAATCAACCCGATTCCCCTGCTTATGACTCGTTCACCCGTGTATTTACTTCAGGCTATCGCATCCGCGCTTCTCTTAGTGGCAGCGAATCTAACCGGAGGCACCGGAGCTTTCGCCACTGAATTACCGGCTCGCCAGACTCGCGTCAGCATTGTCGCTGACCAGTTTTTCATCAACGAGCACCCCACTTATCCCGGTCGTAACTGGCGCGGTCACCGCATCGAGGGCCTCTTGCTGAACAGCCGCATGGTGCAGGGCATCTTCGATGATTTGAATCCGGCGACCGCAGTCCGCTGGGCTTATCCGGACACGGCAAAATGGGATGCCGAGCGTAACACGCGCGAGTTTATCGCCGCCATGCCCCAGTGGAAAGCGCACGGCTTGCTCGCCTTTACGCTCTGCCTTCAAGGTGGTTCGCCGCAGGGCTACTCCAAGGAACAACCGTGGATCAACTCGGCTTTCGCACCCGATGGCAGCCTCCGCTCCGATTATTTCGCGCGACTTGCTCGCATACTTGATGAAGCGGACCACCTCGGCATGGTTGTCATCCTCGGCTATTTTTATTTCGGGCAGGATGAGCGCGTGACCGATGAAGCGGCGGTGATCAAGGCGGTCGACCTTGCGACGCGCTGGATCCTCACGCAGGGCTACACCAATGTCGTCATCGAGGTGAATAACGAATGCAATGTGAAGGGATACGACCACGCGATCCTCCAGCCCGCGCGCATCGCAGAGCTCATTGCGCGGGTGAAGACGATCACGGACCATGGCCGGCGGCTGCTCGCCGGCACATCCTATGCCGGTGGGAGCGTACCCGGCAACAGCGTGCTCGCGGTCTCCGATTTTGTGCTCGTTCATGGCAACGGCAAAAATGATCCCGAGCGCGTCCGAAAAATGATCCGCGAAACCCAGGCGAGCGACGCCTGGCACATCATGCCCGTCGTCGTGAATGAGGATGACCATTTCGACTTCGCGCAAGCCGACAACCATTTCATCGCGGCCTTGGGATCGAACGCCTCGTGGGGTTATTTTGATCCGGGCAAAAGCGACTACAGCGACGGTTACCAATGTCCGCCCGTGAACTGGGGCATCAACACCCCGCGCAAGCAGGCATTTTTCAATCTCGTCGCCGAGATCACGGGCACAACTGCGCCCATCGTCGCCACCGCCCTTCCGGCTCCGGCGAATGACGCGTCGCACCTGATGCAGAAGTGAGTGGGCGGGGCCAGCGCCGGATTTCTGAACGGCTCTCTTCAGCTTTTCCGACCAAGCTAGCTTGCCCGCGATGCTAAACACCCGTGGGCAGTCGACCCGCCCCTTCCCGATTACCTCGTGCTGGAATCATCGTCCCGCGTGAGCCTTCTTCAATGCTTTGATGTCGAGTTTGCCCATCTGCAGCATGGCCTGCATCGCCCGTCCGGCTTTTGCCTCATCCTTGTCGCCCAGGAGTTCAGGGAGAATGTCAGGCACGATCTGCCAGGACAGGCCGAATTTGTCGGTCAGCCAACCGCAGCGTGACTCTTCGCCGCCCTTCGTGAGCTTCGCCCAATACCGGTCGACTTCCTTTTGTGTTCGGCAGTGGACGAAGAGCGAGATGGCGGGGGTGAACTTGAAGTGCGGACCGCCATTGAATGCGATCAACTCCTGGCCGTTGAGTCGGAGAGTTGCAGACATCACCTCTTTGCCGTTTCGATTCACGCTCACAATCTTTGAAGGTTTAAAGATCGAGCAGTAGAACTTCATGGCTTCCTCGACTCTGCCGTCAAACCAAAGGAATGGGATTATTTTGTGCATGGGATCTTCTGGAGGGGTTGAATGGATTGTTCAGTTACTCAACGAATGGTCGAAGTCATTCCGGACAAGTTCTGTACTAGAATGTCAAAAAAGGGCGATAGGGCGGACTGTCATTAGTCCGCGGGGCTTGTGAGGTATGCGTTCGTGCTGCCGGCGCTTTTCCGCGCTCGAAATCCTATCTGTAGGAGGCCTGTTTACAGGCGATGGAATTTCCGCCGGTCATCGCCCCATGCATCGCCGGTAAACAGGCTCCTACAAATGGACCGCACTCATCTCGCAGGGAAGAACGCAGCCCCTTGGCATACGGCGTGTCTCGCGATGGTGCCGAAGGAGACGAAGTCGTTCAGGCAAGTTATCCAGTATCCTTCGCGTGAATCCGCTCCTTCGCTAGAAAAACGAAACGTGGTCATTCTGAACCAATAGCCGCATTCCGGCACCGGCAAAGCAGACTATAGCGCCGCGCTACCGAAAATCACGCGGCTTATTCCAGTGCGTGTGGACGTCTGACGAGGTTGAGCGCTTTATCACGATGCTCAGAATGACAGAAATCGCCGGTTGGAAGGGTTTGAAGAAACGCTCAAGCCGAGAATCATCCCATTGTGTCCCAATCCAACGTGTTCATTTTGTGTTATTCGTGTCTTTCGTGGGCACCATTCGGTGCATCGTTTGACTGAGGATAGTCCGCTGTATCATTCGTCTGGATTTTGAACGCACTCATGGCCTCAACCATGGTCTGTTAGGGCGAAGTCGCCGGAACCGCGGGCACCATCGCGCCCGCCCTCGGCCCGCCCCTCGGCACTCCCGGCCCGGGGGATTGCTGGAGGTACTCCGGTGGCGATTCGGGATGCGCAGGATCCATGTCCTTGAAATCATCGACGACGAACTTCGCCAAGCCGGGGACATTCGCCTTGATGCCGCGAATGATTAATTTCGAGAGCAGATAACCGCCGTAGCCATTGAGATGGGTCTGGTCATTGAAGGCCGTGCCGACTTGGGGTCCGAGCGCGGTCCACAGGTCCTTGCTCATCGTCCATTGGTCGATGAGCGGGACTTTTTCCTGCGCGGCGACTTCACGCATAGCGCGGGCCCACGGTCCCACGGTGTCTCCGTTCGAGCGTCGCTCCATCGGTGTGACCAGCACGAGTATGGCGCCGCGGCGGCGGGTTTCCGCGATGAATACTTGCAGGTAGGCCTTGAAGCTCGTGGCCGGATCCGTATAGCTCTGGGGCCACTGGGGTTTTGAGTCGTTGTGCCCGAATTGAATCAGGAAGAAATCCCCCGCCTTCATTTGGCTGAGCACCTTGTCGAAGCGCTGGCCGGTGATGAAACTCTTGCTCGTTTCGCCGCCTTCGGCGCTGTTGCACACGGCGACTTCCGGTTTGAAAAACTGGCAGAGCTGCGTCGGCCAGTTTCCCGCGGGGCCGTGGCGCGGATCGCCGACGGTGGAATCGCCGGCGACGAAAACCGTCGGCACGGAATCGTCCTTCACGATTTCCATCGCGTCGAGACACGGCCGGCTGCCGTTGAATTCAATGGTGAGTTTTTCGTCCCAGCAGCGCGAATCGGCTTCTCCGGCGAGGAACATGTGAACCGCGGTTCCGCCCGGCGCATTTTTCGGCGGTGGCGGGAGAATCTGCGGACGGCGGACGTTCGCAATGAATGTGCAGGTGACGAATTTTCCGGGAGCGGTAACGATGTCCGCCGCCATCAGGTGGCCGGCCTCGGTGCGAATGGTGGTGCGCGATTCGCCCTGGGCATCACCTAGCGTGACCGTGATTCGGTAATTACCTTCGGGAACTTTCACGGAAAAGAAAAACGGCGATTCCGCCGCAGTCACAAACCCGTCGGCTGTTGGCTCCGTGCCCGCGCGCTCCATGCCGGCGGTCTTGGATGAGAAATCAAACCCGTAGCCCCGCTCGCTTGAATACATCAGGTCCGCGGGTATCTGCACGTAGCCCGCACCGGCCTTGCCCGGACCGAAATCAAATTTGAATTCCACTTGAACCGGCGGAGGGGGAGGCAGCGCTTGGTCTTCAGGACGCGGCTGAGCCGGCAGCGGCAACGCGCTAATGACCAAAACGCCGAGCGCAGCCAGAGCTGCGGGTAGGGCGGTGAGTCCCTTCACCGCCGCAGCGGCGGCGCGGGACGAGAGTGGAGGGCGGTATTTCATGATATTTATCGACGGATAATGTTAAGGAGCTCGGTGCTTCAGCCCACGTTTAACCTGAAAAAACGCAGTTGAACCACGGATTTCACGGATGAGCGCGGATGATCAATCAAATACAAATTCACAGGCTTTCACCCCGCAAGTGATGCGATTGGGGCCGAAATTCTTTCCTGAATTATTTTTGCATCCGTGCATGCAGGCTTTTACGGTTTAGACGGTGGTGACTTGCTCGGATCCGCCAGCGTCCCCGACGCACCCGTGTCGGTGGGCAGGGGCGCCGCATTGATGACTTCGACGGGTCCGGCAAATTCAAGTAAGGCGACCGAGACATCGGGATCGGGCGCGAATCCCGTCAGTGTCACGACCAGGCCTTCCGGCGTCACGCCGGACTTGACGGCACCGACGCCCGCGAGCAAGCGACCGGATCGCGGATACTGCGTGATACCGGGCAGCAAAATTTTCCCATCGGCTGGCCATTCCCAGACGTGAAGATAAAGGGTGGTTCCACCACTGGTCTTCGCCTTTCGGGTGGTTCGCCCCCACGCCAGCGGCTTCGAATAGGGTCCGCCACGTGTCGCATAGATCGCTTCGCCATTCACCTTGAGCCAGCGTCCCATCGCGCGCAGTCGCTCCACTTCAGGTTCCGGGATGACACCCTCGGCGGTCGGCCCGACGTTGAGCAGGTAGTTGCCGTCCTTGCTGGCGATGTCGGA
>JANYDX010000453.1 GCA_025363395.1 Verrucomicrobiota bacterium | reverse complement strand
AGCACCAACAGCGAAGCCGAGCGCCAGCTCGCCGCGAACTGTCCCGTGCCACTCGTGATCTTGGCCGGCGCGCAAACCCAGGGCCGCGGCCGGCGCGGCCGGGTCTGGCACAGTCCCGCGGCGGGTAATCTCTATTCGACGTTCGTTTTCCGACCGGAACTCGAACCGGGCCGCATGCAGGATTTCACGCTCTGGATGGGATTGAACATCTGCGAACTCGTCGCAAATTTTTGCAAGATCCAGCCCGGCCTGAAATGGCCCAACGATCTTTTTGTCAACGGGCGCAAAGCCGGCGGCATGTTGACTGAAGCCCGGATCGATGCCGATCAGATCCGCGATCTGGTCTTCGGTTTGGGACTTAACCTCAACGGCCAGCTACAGGATCTGCCACCGGATCTCCAGCGTACCGCCACGTCGCTAAGCGAGGCCACTGGTGCTCCCGTCGAACTCAACCGCTTCGCCGCCGCCCTGATCGGACGCGTGCAAAGCGCCTACAGCCAGTTCGTCGAGGGCGGTTACCAGGACAAGTTCGAGGAACTGTGGCTGCGTTACGACGTCCTGCGCGGCCAGCCGGTCACAGTCATTCAGGGCAACCGCAGCGTCGCCGGCCTCGCCACGGGTATTGACAAGGAAGGGTCACTCCTCGTCCGACTCAATTCCGGCCGCACCGAGCGCTTTCGCGCCGGCGAAGTCACGCTGGAAAAAACCGCCGGCCCATTAACTGATTAGGAAGCTTGCTCGCGGCACGGATTCCCCGTGTAAATGTCCCGCGTTCGCATCCCCGACTGCATGGCCGAAATCCCCGACATCACCATTGAGGTTTCACATCTCAAAAAAAGCTACGGATCGCTCCACGCGGTCAACGATCTCAGCTTCAGTGTAAAGCGGGGAGAAATCATCGGTCTGCTCGGGCCCAACGGTGCCGGCAAAAGCACGACCATGCGGATTTTAACCGGATACCTCCCCGCCACTTCGGGTTCGGTCCGCATCTGCGGCCTGCCCGTCGCCAGCCAGTCGCAAGAAACCAAGCGGTTCATCGGATACATGCCCGAGAACAATCCGCTGCCGGAGGACATGCGGGTGTCCGAGTACCTTTGGTTTCGCGGACGACTGAAGGAAATGCCCCGCGCCAAACTGCGGTCCCGCATCGACGAGGTGCTCGAGCTTTGCGACATCAAACGCAACCGACACCGCATCATCGGTCGCCTCTCCAAGGGCAACAAGCAGCGCGTCGGCATTGCCGAAGCCATCCTCGCGGAGCCCGCAATCATCATCATGGACGAGCCGACCATCGGTCTCGATCCCCACCAGATTCTGATCGTCCGCGATCTGATCGCCAGCCTGCGCGGCCGGATGAGCGTGATTATTTCTAGCCACATCCTACCCGAGATCGAAGCGACGTGCGACCGCGTCCTTATTATCAACAGCGGGCGGATCGTCGCGCAGGGTTCGCCGTCCGAATTGCGGCAGGAAATTTTTGGCCACGCCAGCTACCGCATCGAGTTTGCGGGCGATGCCGGCGCTCTCGCCCACCATTTGTCCACCATCGAGCCCACCCTTAAAATCGTAGCGGTGAGCGAGCCGGCGACGGACGGTTTTCAGGTGGCAACGCTCATGACGGACTCGACGTCCGATCTCGGGGAGAAGCTGCTGCAAGGGCTGCCGATCCAAGGTTACCGCATCCGTTCACTCGGACGCACCCAGCCCTCGCTGGAGGACGTTTTCCTCGCCGCGACCCGGCGCAGCTGGGATGCGCGCCTGCCGGACAAGAAACCCGGCCAAGGCGATGATCGCGCCCCGCTGCCCAAAGCCTGATCGATCCCATGCGCCATTATCCCACCATCCTTTCGCAGGAAATCCGGGCCCTGTTGTTCAGCCCGATCACCTACATCACGTCAGTCCTGTTTCTGCTGGTGATGGGGTTGGATTTCACCGCGATTCTCGACTACTACAGTAAGGGCGCGCATGAAAATCCGCCGGCCGTCTATTTTTTTGAGTCCTTCTGGATTCCGGTTTTTTTCATGGTGCCGGCGCTGACCATGAAAAGTTTCGCCGAGGAACGGCGCATGGGCACGTTGGAAACTCTGCTCACCACCCCGGTCAGCACCGCCGAAGTGGTGCTGGGCAAATTTTCCGCCGCTTATCTTTTTTACCTGCTGCTGTGGGGCTCAACGTTGATTTTTCACTACATCCTGCACGTCTACGCGCGTGATGCCCGTTACCTGGATATGGGGCAGCTGATCGGTGGCTATCTCTTTATCGCCGTCAGCGGACTGCTTTTCGTCTCGGTGGGCGTGCTCGCCAGCGCTCTCACCCGCAGCTACGAGGTCGCCGCCATCCTGAGTTTCACCCTTTTGTTCGGCCTGATTTTCGGGCTTCGTTTTCTCGGCCAGGCGAGCGCCATGAACGCCGAGATCCTCCAACCCCTGAAGCCCACGGTTGAATTGCTCCAGATTTTCCACCATGTCGACGACTTCACCCATGGGGTCGTGGACACCCGTCAGGTGTTCTTCTATGTGACCGGCACCGTCCTGGCTCTTATTTTCAGCGTACTCGGGGTCGAATTCAAAATCCTCAAAAGCTGAGCATGAACCTCGCCGACAGTTTTCGCGCCGCGCGCTGGATCCGCATCACCAATCTGCTGCTGCAGGCGGTGTTGTTCCTCGCGCTTTTCGGCGGACTGAATTACATCGCCCTGAACCACTCGTGGCGTTTTGACCTGACCCAAAACCACGGTCGCTCCCTCTCGGCGGAAACCAAATCCTATCTGGACGGACTGGAACGCGACGTGAAAATCATCGTTACCCTGACCGAGGACGACGAGAACGACGAGGCGGCACAATCCTACCGCGACATCACCAGTTTGTTGCGGGAATACACCTATACCACCCGCGGCAGCCCCAAGGGGAAAATTTCCGTGCATGAGGTGAACGTGTACCAAAACCGCCGCGAAGCGGAGGAACTCGGGATCGATCTTCCCAACGTCGTCGTCGTCATCTGCGGAGAACATCGCCGCGTGATGCCCCTGACGGAATTTTACCGGGTCAACCGGAAGGAAAACCGCAAGGAATCCTTTAATGGGGAAGCCGCACTCACGGCGGCGATCCTCGATGTTTCCAGCCCGGACAAAAAGAAGATCTATTTTATCGCCGGCCATGGCGAGATGAGGCCCGACGACATCACACCCGCCCGCGGACTTTCCCGGCTGCGCGATGAACTCGTCCAGCGGAATTTTGGGCTCGCCGGCCTGGATCTCAGTCTCGCGCAAAAAATTCCCGACGACGCCGACCATGGGCTCATCATCATCGCCTCCCCGCAAACCCGCTTTCTACCCTCCGAGGAGGAAATGCTGCGCAATTTCCTCCAGACTCGAGCGGGCCGGATTATTTTAATGCTCGATCCCGGCCGGCCGCACGGCCTCGAAACCCTGCTCTTCGACTGGGGAATCATTGTTCAGGACAACATCATCCTCGACCCCGATCCGCAAAGCCTCACGGAAAACAATGACCTTCGTCTTTGGAATTTCGCCAATGACCCCGTCAGTCACATCACCGACAATCTGCGCAGCAGCGAGCTGCCGGTGGTCGTCGGATTGGCCCGGGTGGTGAGCGACGATTTGGGTGTTTCATCGAACGACGGTCTCTCCGTGAAAAAGCTCATCACGACAAGTGACAAGGCCTGGGGTGAATCAGATTACCGTTCGCGCACGCCACCGGCCTACACTCCCGGACAGGACTTGCACGGCAAACTCGGGGTCATGGTCATTTCCGAACGCACGCGGCCAGCCAATAATCTGCCGTTGAGCGTACGAGGCGGCCGCCTCGCCGTCATCGGCACAGCGGAACTCGTCACCAACAACCGCATCGACACCGCCGGCAACCTAAACCTCTTCCTCGCCACGGTGAACTGGACGGCCGACCGCGACACCCAGCTGAATATTCCTGCACGCCCTGTTCAACGCTTTCAACTCTCGCTCAGTCAGGAGGAACTTACCCGACTCCGTCTCGGTCTGCTGCTGGTGGTTCCCGGCATCATCGCCTTGCTTGGATTTGTCGTTTATTGGACCCGCCGCAACTAACCGCCCGCCGCCGCTCGACCTTCATGCGCTCCAAAGTCACCATCATCCTCCTTTTCCTCAACGTAGTCCTGTTCTACTATATTTTCTACGTTGAAAAGCCCCGGCTGACTGAGCGTGCTATCCTGGAGGCCCGAAAAAAAGTGTATGGCCCGGAAGTCGCAACCATCGACTCCCTGACCCGCACCGGGCGCAACGGCCCGACGTTGAAAATCGAGCGACGCGGTGAAGCCTGGTGGCTCTCGCAGCCGTACGACTGGCCCGCGAACCCGAATGCGGTCGATCGCATGCTGAATGAACTGAGGTTCCTTGAGCACGAGACCAGCTTTGCCGTCGAAGATCTGACCAAGAACGGACGGACCCTCAAGGAGTACGGTCTCGAAGATCCTGCCTTTACCCTCACGTTCACCTCCGCCGGCAAAACATATGTGAGCCAAATCGGTGACACGACCGAAATCGCCAACCGGCTGTACCTCCTCTCGCCCGATGGCACCCGCATCCATGTCGTTGGCCGCAGCCTCGCGGACAGCATCGGACTGCCGATCGAGTCCCTCCGCTCCACGTCGGTCTTCACCATCCAGGTATTCGAAGTCAGATCGCTCAATATCCAGACTGCAGCACTCAAGGTCCGCCTTCAACGCGATGCCAGTGCCCGCTGGGGCTTCGAAGCTCCCATTCGTGCGCGAGCCAGCAAAGGAAAAGTTGAAGTGACGATCAATGCACTGAACGCCTTGACCGCGAAAAAAATGCTCGAGTTATCCGCGACGGACCTGGAGCGCACGGGATTGAGTTCTCCCGCGCTTCGGGTCACCCTCGAAGGAAATCTCCGGCGCGAAACCCTCTTGATCGGTGCCGCCGTCCCCGCCAAACCCGGCGCCGCAAGTGGGACCGACCAGGAATACTTTGCCAAAATCGAGGACAAGGCGGTGGTTTTCACGGTCCCCATCTCGCAGGCCTTGCTCGAAGATCTACGCAGCGCCCAGGAAAAGCTGCGGGATGCCCACGTGCTCGACTTTGAGCCCCGCACTGTCACCGGCATAACGCTGTCCGCGCCGGAAGAATCGGGCCTGACCCTCCAACAACTCGTGCCAGGGTCGGCCCCCTGGCAGGTCGTGGTTCACCTCAACGGTCAGGCTCCGCTGACCAATCAAGCGGAGACGCCGTTGGTGGATGAACTCCTGCAAAAACTCCACCTGCTGACAAAAACAGAATTTCTCAGCGACAATCCCACGGCGGCACAGCTGGAGAACTGGGGGTTCACGCGGCCTGAGCGAATCATCACGCTTAATCTTAGCAACGGCGGCGGCCCGAGCGGTACTGACCCTTCAAGTGTTACACTCCAGATCGGCGTGGCGTCGGACAAGACCGTGGCGGCCCGAACAACCAATGCGGCTTTCGTCTACCAGATTGTTCCGGATATCTTAAATGCAACCCCCGTACTCGCCCGCTACTACCGGCAGCGCCAGCTGCGCGTCCTGGAGGGCGCCAAGATTCAAGGCGTGGCGCTGACCGAAAAAGACAGTGGTGCTCCGATTTACGTGCAGCAACTCAACGAGACGCAGTCGACTTGGGATCTCGCCGTGGCCAATGAGCCGGAAATCCGACGCAAGGCCATTGGCGCCCTGTTAACGCAATTGCACACCCTCACGGCGAAACAATTCACCGCCGACCTGTTCACCCCGGACCATGCCAATACCCCGCAGGGACCCCGCCCTTGGAAATACCGGCTCGATGTCAACTTCGCCTTTGCCGGCGGCAGCGCAGCCACGCCAAATCCCGTTTCGACGCTTTACCTGACCGACCGGCTTGGCGGCAACACACAGCTTGCAGGCACCGCCGAGTTCGGGGGAGCGGTATTTGAAATCACCCAGGAGCTACTCGATGCGATCTTCACCCTCACCTATCGCGAAAAAAATGACCCTGGCGTGCCGCCGTCGTCACCCGCTGTGACAGCACCGGCAGGCGAATCCTCCCCCCCGCCCCCCCCCGCC
>JANYDX010000439.1 GCA_025363395.1 Verrucomicrobiota bacterium | reverse complement strand
GTTCTTCCTGCACCATGTCCTGGACTTCCTCGATGTGAAGGAAGGCTTGTTTCACCTGGAGGGCGCGTTCCGTAAGTGCGCGGGTGATGGCGGTGGCGGGAGCGGGATCTTTCTGGAGTGAGAGGAAGGCTTTGCGACTGGCGATTTCGATCTTGGCCTCGTTCCACGGCACGACCTGGTGGTTGCGGCGGATGAGGCGGACGGTGACGCCATGGGTGTCACGCTGGAGAAGATTGAGCTTTTGGGCGCGCTTGAGCAGGAGGCTCTTGGCGACGTCGTGGGCGTTGTTGTCGACTAAGGTTTTTTCGATGAGCACGTAGAGATCGTGAAGGGAGACGCGTAGGGGACCGCGCTCGAGGGCTTTCTTGGTGAGATTGGAGGCGACTTCGCGGGTAACGTCGGCGACGAAGCGCTGGTTCTTCTCGTTGAAAATATCTTTTTCGCCCTTGGCCTGCATGAGGTTGGCGAGGGAACGGCCGACGGTGTCGGCGACTTCACTGAGGTCGAAGCGTTCCTCGCCGTGTGGGCAGAGGACCTGGACTTCGGGGACGGCGACAGCTTCGTCGCGGAGAATATCGCGCCAGTTGTAGTTGGGTTTCTGGTCCTGCGGAGCGCCGCTGAGTTTCTTGAGGGCAAGATCCTGGGCAATGGAGGGTGTATGCATGGCAAACGGAGGGGTAGACGGACAGTTGACCGAAAAAAGAAAAACGCGTGACTGAAACGTGGCTCAGAGCTCGTCGTCGCTCGAACCGTGAAGGGCCGAGGATTTCTGATACTCGGTGACGCGACCCTCGAAGAAGTTTTGTTCCTTCTTGATGTCCATCATCTCGGCGAGCCACGGGAGGGGATTTTTGACCCCGGGGTTGAGCGGGGTGAGACCAACGCCTTCAAGGCGACGATCGGCAATGAAATCAATATAAGTCAGGAATTCATCGATGGACAGACCGACGGCGTTGACGGGCAGGCAGTCGCGGATGAAATCCTTTTCCAAGCTGATGCCTTCCGCCATGGTTTGGCGCAGCTCTTCCTTGAACTCGGGGGTCCAGATCTCGCGGTTTTCCTCGATGAGATCCATGAACAAATTTCGGAACAGCTCGATGTGGTTCGACTCGTCGCGCAGCGTGTAGCGGAACATCTGGCCGATGCCGGGAAACTTGTTTTGGCGGTACAGTGCGAGGACCATGCCGAAGAGGCCGTAGAACTGGGTGCCTTCCATGCATTGGCCGAAGGTGAAAATGTTCTTCGCGAGGAGGCGCTTGTTCTCCGGTTTCGTCATGTCGAGATCCCGGCGGAGATCGCGGGAGACCTTGTTGACGAATTCGTTTTTCTTCTCGATCGACTTGATGTCTTCAAACATCGCCTCGCACTCGTGCGGGTTGATGCCGAGGGAGGAGATCATGTAGAGCAGTGAGTCGGCGTGGATGTTTTCCTCGTGCGCATGACGGCCGAGCACCAGCTTCAGCTCAGGCGCGGTGACAAGCTCGCGGACGACGTGCTGGATATTGTCGCCGACGATGCCCTCGGCGGCGGAGAAGTAACCGATGCCCATGCGGATGATCCAGCGCTCGATGTCGCTCACGGTTTTTTCATCGCGCCATTGCTCGATGTCCTTGCCCATCGGAACGTCCTCGGGCTCCCAGTGATTCGCCTTCATCGTCTTGTAGAGATCGTAGGCCCACTGGTATTTCAGCGGCAGAATATTGAAGTAGGGCACCTGCCGGCCGTTGATGACTTTCTTGGCGGCGAAGGCGGCTTCGGCTTTGTCCTGATCAAGAACGAACGTCTTGTTGCCGACGGAAAATGATTTTTGCATGGCAGTGCGGAGTAACGGAAACGAAAAAACGATGGAGAAAAGCGATGTGAGTCCCGTGGTCTAGAGACGATAGAAAGGCTCTGGCTACACAAAGTTGCCAAAACTTCCTAACACGTTGTCGACCACCACAGGATGTGGATGCCCGGAACCTTGACCACAACTAATGGAAATGAGCCCAACTTCCGTCAAATAGATTAAAGACCTGAAATGAAAATTTTGCGTCAATTTTTTGATGGACAACAATAAGCTGCCCCACCTCGCTGCGTTTTGGGATTTTTTTCCGCCCGCTAGCATCGCGCTAGAGGGAAAATAGCCAAAGATTTTCCGGGTAAGAACCGGGCAAATTTTTTCTTGACGCGAAGATTTATCGACCAATCAAAATTTCACGGGGAAATCTCTGGGAGAAATTGTGCGGGAATTGATTCAGCGGAGATCCAGTGACTGTTTTCTCGGCATCACGTTCCTGTTCGCGGGTCGATCTCATCGGGCAGCGGAGAAACCGTTCAGGCAATGGGAGCGACGTCCGAATGGTGGGAGACGGAGCAAACTTACCGGAGCGGAAGGGCGCGGGTACTTCACTTCCCGTTCCGGGCTGTTGCAATTTTACGCCACCGGTTCTGGTCATCTCTTCGGATCCTTAACCGGGACGGAATGAAAAAGGCGACTGCAGTGCCGCAGTCGCCTTGAGGAAATTCGAATCAGCCGGGTAGCGTGTTAGAACGAGAGGCGGGCGGTGAGCTGGATGCGCCAGCGAGACATGGTGTCGTCGACAAGAAAATCCGCTGGAGCCCAAGTCGTGGGTTTGATTTTTCCCGTCGTGTTATCGATCGTGGCATTGCCGACCAGGCGGCGTTCAAAGAGATCCTGCGCCGGGCCGGTGGGAACACGCTCGACATAGTTAAACAGGCTTTTTGAGAGGAAGGTGCCGAAATTGGTGAAATCGAGAATGAGGTCGAGTTTCGTCTTCTTAAAGTGGAGCGGCACGCTTTGTTTGATGCTCAAGTCGAGGCGATTGACCCACGGCTGGTAGAACGCGTTCTTCGGCGCATAGCCCCCGGCGTACTTTGAGAGACCGCTGCTCTGGATAAAGGCGAACATGGCGTCCTGCTGAGCGGTGGGCAGCGCTGACAGGTCGAATCGCGCATCGCTGGCGCCGCTCGGAATTGCCACCAAGTCGTTTCCAGCCTGACCATCCTGATTGAGGTCGGTGCTGTAGGCAAATGAGTAAGGATTGCCGGTGCGGCCTTCGTAGTAAAGCGAGGCGGTGGTCTTGAACTGCTTGATGAACTCAAATTCGCGCGAGATAGTTGCTTGGATGCGATCCTTCACCTCGAAGTCGGAACGGCCCACCTCGCCGGCGTCCTGATTGAACACCATGTTCCGTTGCCACATGCCCGAGGCAGTGGTCGCGTTATTGGCCTGCGCCTCGGTGGCCTTGCCGCGGGTGTAAGCGATATTGAAAGCCCAATGGTCTTTCATGGCGCGATCCCACGAGACGGTGGCATAGGTGGATTCACCGGTCCGGATGTTCTTCAGGTGGTAAATGTTGGTATAGTTGGGGAACTTTGCATTAACGGCCAAAGCGGGGGTGGCTCCGGTGGTCGGGTTGCCGAAGTAGTAGGTTCGTCCATCGGCCGCCACCCCCTTGGATTTCAGGCCATCATTGATAATGAAGAGTGAATGATCGTTGATGGAATGAATTGCTTCCACCGAGACGGAAGAATCGAGGAACTTTAGTTTGTGGTCCACGGCGAGATTCATCCGCCAGAGTGACGGCATGTGCATTTTATTGTCTGCAAGATCGATCTCAGAGCGGGAGACGCCAGTTTGGGTCCCGGTGCCGTAGGGAGCAGCCGGATCGAAATTATTGGCGAGATACCCCGTCAAACCGCCCGTAGGCAGCGTGGTCACGGTGAAAGTGCCTGCGCCGGTGTTTCCATAGGAATTTGACCAGAAGACCCACGGGGCGCGCCCGACGAAGTAACCGACACCACCGCGCACTTGCGTGTTGCGGGCTTCGTCAATCGCGAGGTTAAAACCGAAGCGGGGCGAGACGTCGGTGGCGCCGTCCACCGTGCCGTCATTGCGCATGCCAGTGTCGGCGAGGAATTGCTGATTAAACCCCGGACGGGTGTCGCTCGTGGACCAATCGTAGCGCAGCCCAAGCAGGAATTTGAGGCGCGCCGAATAATCATACTTCACTTGGCCGAAGATTCCGTTCTGGGTGTACTGGCTGGATTCCGGATAGCCGCCTTTCAGGGCGAGATCGGTGAAATTGCGTTGAAAGAAACGGGGGAGGTCCGCGGCAAAATCGGCGGCTGAAGCGTAGTTAAATACACCGTAAGAGAACTGCCGGAAAAGATTGGCGTAGTTATTGGCCTCCCTGTCAAAGCCGCCGCTGAAGGTGAAATCGCCCCGGTTGTAATCGCCCGTCGCACTGTAGTTTTTCGTGTCGACATTGAGTTGGTTGCCCTGACGAAAGCGCTCGGTGCCGAGTTCCACCACGCCATTGGCAACGGAGGCGCCAGATTGGCTGGTGCCATTGACCCCGAAGATATCGATTTCAGGGGCGATCGTGTTGGTCGGAGTATATTGGTCCTGCTTGACGTGCGACCACTTGAGCTCGGTTTTAAAGTCCGGGGTCCACGTGCTGAAGAGCTGCGCGGACAAACTCTTTTCTTTGCGCTTCTGCGCGTAAAAATGCGAATCAAATGCCGTGACGGCACCGCCGAGAAGATTTTGCGAAGTGACACCCGAATTGTTCAGGCCGTTGCCTTTATTCGTCGTGGAAAAATCACCGAATTGGGGGACTTGTCCATCGGTCGTCGTATAACGAAGGGAAAGGCGCTGGCCGGTGATGATGTTCCAATCGAGCTTGAGCAACCGCTTTTCGTCGTTGGCCAGAACGCTTGAGCTGCCACCGAGTTTGCCATAATTGACTTTGGTGATGGCGGCAACGCGGGCGTTGATGAGAGCCAGGTCGCCGGTGGCCACTCCGGGCAAACCCACGGTCACGGGCGGACTGATGCGCTCAAATTTCTCCCAATTTAAGAAGAAGAAAACATGATCCTTCCAAAGCGGACCTCCCAAGGTGAGGCCTTTGGTCGTCCGCTCCAGCTTGGGCACGAATTTTACGCCGGTTTGTACCAGCTTACGGGAATCGGGGCCTTGGGTTTGCACCCCCATGAGGTGATCGCCGCTCCAGATATAATAGGCAGAGCCATGGAACGCATTTGTGCCGCTTTTCGTGACGGCGTTGATCGATGCCCCAGTGAACCCACTGTAGCGCGCATCGTAAGGTGAGACTTGGATGGAAAGCTGTTCGAGGGAGTCCAGCGGGAGAGGATTGAAAAACGAGGCCAGACCTGTGGCATTGATGCCGAACTGGTCGTTGATCCGATTGCCATCAATCATGATGGAATTGAAGCGGTTGTTCTGACCGACGGCGGTGATCATGGCTTCCTCACGGTCCCCGGAAACAGCGCGCAAAGTCACCAATGGGCTCGCACTGATAAGATCGGCGAGCGACCGCTGGGTCGTGGGCTTGGCCGCAAGCCGTTCAGCGGTCAGCAAGGTGCCGGCACCTTGCGAGCTCGAATCAAGCGCGTTCCGGGTGCCGGATGCGACGAATTTATCCAACTGGACCACTTCCGATTTCATCGTCAGGTCCACGTCAATTGAACTTCCCAGCTGGGTGGTGATGTCCGACACGGGCTCTGAAGTGAAGCCCTCGGCGGTGCTGGAGATCGTATACGGTCCACCCACCGGCAAACCACTGAAATTAAATCGGCCGCTGTTGTTGGACGCGGCGGTAAATGCGGCGTTGGTCGGCGTATGCACTGCGACGACCGTGGCTCCGCGGATGACCGTTCCGTCACTGGAACGGACAATGCCGGTAATTCCGGATGACACGGCCTGCGCGAAAGCCGCAGGTCCGAAAGTCGCAGCCAGAGCGGCGACGGCGACGAATACGAATGTTCTAAGGAACGATTTTTGCATGATGAAACCCCGGTTGGTGTGAGCTTATTCTTGGTGGTCGTCTAAGATGGGAATTGGCGTAGCGAAGGCCGGCCTTGGGAGTAGTCAAGCCATCTGGCCCCCGTGATGATTTGCGATCACGAGATGTTTCACGGCTGTAACTTTTCGTTTCTCAAATGACATACAGCACGATTTTTGCCAAACAGGCCGATTAGAGTTTCGTCGGTTCCGGGACATTGCGACCATTCCCCGGACACGTGCGACTGGTTCTCTTTCTGGTCAATGATTCAGTGGCCGGACGGACAGGTGCAAGGCGCATGCCTGCTTCTCATAGTCGGAAACGCCGCGGGTGCAACTCAAGGGCGCAGGGGAAGCGCAATTTCTCCGGCAGCCACACGATGTAAAAACAGCGCGGCGACCTGAGCCCGTTGCGTCAAACTCGGCAAATGGCAGAATTCTTCAGGGCTGTGGAGATTGTCGCCCACGCAGCCGAGGCCATCGAGATTGGGCAGTCCGGCCGCCGCCAGAATATTGCCATCGGAACCTCCGCCGACGTGCTGCCAGTCGAGCTGCAGGCTGAATTCACGACCGCAGCGCTGCCAGTTGCCGAACAGCGCAACTTCGAAAGGGCTTTCGATTTTTGGCGTCCGGTTGAACCCGCCTCCGATCTCCACCCGGTAACCTTCGCGGGCGTGCAGCGGTGCACAGATTTCATGCAGGCGTTTCAAGAACACGATGTCGTCGCCGGGGTTGGTGACACGGGCGTTGATCACGGCTTCGGCGAAATCAGGCACGATATTGGCCGCGCCGCCGCCCTTGATGGCACCGACGTTAACCATCAAGCCGGGCAGCGCGCGATCGTGGCCCAGCGCCGCCACTTGCGGCAGGACCTCACACAAAGCGAGAATCGCGTTCCGGCCCGCCGCGACGGCGCGACCGGCATGGGCCGCGCGGCCATGGCAGATGAGTGTGAAGATGCCGGTGCCTTTACGCGACTTGACCAAGTCTCCGTTGGCGCGGGCGGGTTCGAACACGAGCGCGAAACGGTGGCGCCGCGCGGCTTCCTCTAGCAAAGGAGTGGTGTCCTGCGAGCCGGTTTCCTCGTCGGGTCCGAGAAGGATCTCGTAACCGATGTTCGCGGCGTGGGGAGTTTTTTCAAATGCCTGCAGGGCGGCGAGCATGACGATGAGCCCGCCCTTCATGTCGGAGGTGCCCGGTCCGCGGAGGATGTCCGGGGACAACTGCTCGCATTTTTGGAATGGGTGGTCGGCGCCATAGACTGTATCGAAATGGCCACTGATGAAAATTTGGAGCGGCGCCGTCGGACGAACCTTGATCCGCAGGGCCTTGGTGGTTGTTCCGACGAGGGCGACGCGCTCGGTTCGGGCCCCGGGTAAGCGCGCAAAATCGACGTACAAGATTTCCAGCATGGCCGCCAGACCCGCGGGGTGGTCGCTGCCGGAGTTTTGATTACACCACTTTATCAACAGCTGGCGCAATTCGTCGGCGCGCTTGGGCAGCGAAGCGAGCGAATCGGGGAGAGGCATGGATGGTGACATGTTGGGCTACGCTGGCCTGCCGCCGGGACGGGACACAGGCAGCAAAGGGATGCGGCGGCGCACTCGCCGTGACAAGCCATGATTGTTCACAAAAGCTTGCGGTGTCGGGAGGCAAGGCAAGCGACGTGGGGAGGAGGTGGCTGAACCCTTTTCGCGTTGTTAACTTCGCCACTGGAAAGATGAAACCGCGAATTGCGCCCGGCGCACGGACTGGCAGTAAAGGAGAGTGCTTCTCGTTCTGCACAAACCCTACGGCATCCTGTCGCAATTCACGCCCGAGCTCGGCTCGCGCTGGCGGACGCTGGCGGACTTTAAACTACCTCCGCAGGTTTACGCGCTCGGCCGGCTTGATGCCGACTCCGAAGGCTTGCTTCTGCTCTCTGACGAACCGGGTTTGAATTCACGCCTGCTGGACCCGGAGGCGGGCCACCGCCGCGAATACTGGGCGCAAGTGGAGCGCATTCCCAGCGCGGCGGCGCTCGCGCAACTGGCGCGGGGCATCCCGCTGGACGATTACACGACCCGGTCCTGCGTCGTGCGCCGGCTCGATCCCGCGCCCGACGTGCCCCCGCGCAATCCGCCGATCCGTCTGCGCAAAAACGTGCCGGACTGCTGGCTTTCCCTCGAATTGACCGAAGGCAAGAACCGCCAGGTGCGCCGGATGACCGCCGCCATCGGCCATCCCACGCTGCGGTTGCGCCGGGTTCGGATCGGTCAGTTCAAGCTTGGCGACCTCGCGCCCGGCCACTGGCGCGAACTTACCGCCTCGGAGCGTGCGGCGGTTTTCGGATAAACGCCGGCCGGTGATCCGGGCCGGCCTCCGGCCCACATGTCAACGAATAGAATACTTGATGCCGATCCCCGCACTCCCCGGATTCCGGCCGGCACGGAGGCGGCCCGGACCTGCGGCTAAGTATTCTATTAGTTGACATTACCCGCCGTGGCGCAGGCTTATTTCTTGTCCAGCAGCTGATCGACCAGCCGGGCGACGGTGACGGATGCTTCCTCGTGGAGCGGAATCTTGGCGCTAAAGGTCACCGTGGCAAACGACTGTTCGGACCGGGTATCGCGCACGGAAAGTTGGAGGAAGACCAGGTGGTCGCCGAAATCCCAGGTCCAATGATCTTGAAAAGCGATGATCACCTGGGTGTTGTCCGGCATCATGGTCAGAGGGCCCGTTTCGACTTCGCGACCCCGGGCTTTCAGCTGCTCAGCGATCTGACGGTCGAGGGCGTGATTGTCGTTCGTGTTGCTCAGGACAAAAAACCGCTGGATCTTGGCGAGGCTGCGTCCGCGATCCATCTGCGCGCTATAGGAGGCGCATCCGCCCAGCATGATGGCCAGTCCAAGAACAACCAGGGTGCGGGCGATGATGGATTTCATGGGGAGTGTTCACTCCAGACTTGGGCCAGGTGGACCAGGGTTTCAACTGCTTTCGCCATGTCTTGGAGGCTGACCCATTCGCGCGGACTGTGCACTTCATTCATCCCGCAGAAAATATTCGGTGTGGGCAGGCCGCGTTGCGTCAGGCAGGAACCATCGGTACCGCCGCGGATGGCTTGGGAGCGGGGGACCAGGCCGGCGCGTCGGATGGCCTCGCGGGCGAACTCGACTGGGCGCATATCCTTCTCCAGCCAGTAGCGCATGTTCCGGTATTGTTCGGTGAAAGTGAGCTCGATCCGTGCGCGCGGTTCGGCGGCGCGCAGCTCGCCGGCGAGTTTTTCGAGCAACTGACGTTGGGCGGTGAGATCCTCTCGTTCAAAAGCCCGCAGAATCAGCCGTACCCGGGCGTGTTCCGCCGTGCCCGTGAACTCGAGCGGATGGATGAACCCGGCTCTGCCCTCGGTGCCTTCGGGGGATTGCGTGATGGGCAGGGCGGTGAGAAAACGACCTGCGATCCGGGTGGCGTTGACCATGACATCCTTGGCCCAGCCGGGATGCGAGGCCACGCCGTGGATTTCGAGCACCGCCGCATCCGCACTGAAGGTCTCGAAATCAATTTCGCCGGGCGCCGAGCCATCGAGGGTGTAGCCGCATTTCGCTCCGAGCTGGGCGAGGTCCAGTTTGTTCACCCCGCGGGCGATTTCCTCGTCGGGATTGAAACAGACGCGGATCGGGCCGTGCGCAATTTCCGGGTGACGCAACAAATGCCGCACCGCCGCCATGATGGTGGCAATGCCGGATTTGTCGTCCGCCCCCAGCAGGGTGGTGCCGCTGGCCGTGATGACATCGTGACCGATGGCCTGGCGCAACAGGGGCGTGGTCTCCACCGTCAGCCGCTGGGTCGGATCATCGGGCAGGATGATCGGCCGGCCGTCGTACGCGCGATGGACGAGGGGCTTCGCGGCCCCCGGAAGATTGGTCGCTGTATCCACGTGGGCAAACCACGCGATCACCGGTGCAGGTGTCGCGGAAGTGGCCGGCACGGTGGCGAGCACGTAACCGAATTCCGTGACTACTACGTCGGCAAGGCCGAGTTCCCTGAGTTCTTTTTCCAACAGACGGAGCAAGTCCCACTGACCCGGTGTGCTCGGTGTGGAGGTGGATCCCTCGTCGCTGCGCGTGTCGATCCGTACATAACGGAGGAAGCGGTCGAGCAGATCGGTGGAATCAATCGTCATGGCCATTCCCATGAGGCCGTACCCCGCTGGCCACAATCTGAAATGCCAGTCTTTTGGCGGAGGGAATTTTGGATGTGATTTGCGCGAAGGTTCCAAAATTTTCCCGAAAATATTCCAATTGAAACCTACCGCGGAATTTTGCGTCAGAACTCCCATGAACGCAAATTCCCGGACGCTGGTTTCTTCCCACCGCTTCACGCCCGCTGCACTGGTCATGGCGACTTTAGCGGCGGGCGCATTTTTTGTCACGCCGCAGGCACGGGCGGAGTTGCATGTTGGAGTTTCCCTCGGCGTGGAGTTGCCGCGTGGTTACTCCGAGGTTCGCGTCGGACGAGACCGTTACTACACGCAGCGCGGCGTGTTCTACCAACGCGGCCCCCGCGGCTACGTGGTGGTCCGGGCGCCGCGAGGTGCAATTCTCCGGACGCTGCCGCCGCACTACACCCGAATCTATGTCGGTTCAGCCGTCTATTACCGTTACGGCGAGGTCTATTATCAACCGGTGCGTGACGGATATGTGGTGGTGGACGCACCGGTCGCGCAGCCGATGCCACCACCGCGACCAGTAGAGGAATATCAATCGGTTTGGGTCGGGAAACAGGAATATCTTTTTAAGGACGGGCAGTTTTTCATGAAGACACCCGATGGCATGGTTTGGACGCCCGCGCCACTGGGGGCGATGACCGGGGAGCTGCCGTCCGATGCGCGCAGTGTGTGGTATCAGAACGAGGAATATTTCGAGAGCGATGAGGTGTACTTTCACAAGACACCCGCCGGCTATGAAGTCGCGGCCGCGCCTTGGAAGAAGTGAGGCCAGCGGGCCGTGAGTCGAGTGACGGGTTTAGGATAACCCGCCCGATCAATCCATCCTGCGCTCTATTGCACCGCCGCGAAGAGCCGGTCCATGACCTCGGCGTTGCAAAGTGTTTCCGCGAGACTGAAACCCGGGAGTCTTTGTCCAAGGATGGCATTGGCGAAATCCTCGATTTCGCAGCGGTAGCGATCGCTTTGAGCCACGGCGATGTCGCGGCGTTGCTCTCCCGTGACCAAGGTGATGGAGCCGGCGGTGTCGAAATAAGTCTCGGGAATTTCCAGCAGGCCCTTGGTGCCGATGATCTCGGCAGCGACGCGTTTATGGGCGTTGAAACCACAATGGGCCGCGGCGACAAGTCCCGACGAATATTTCAGCAGCGCGGAAAACATCACGTCAATGCCTCCGGCGCGGACCCACTGGGCGGAAACGGATTCGGGCTGCGCGGCGCCGCTGCCCGGCCGCCCGGCGATTTCATCGGCGACGAGGCCGATGAAGTTCACGGGATAACAACCGACATCGTACAACGCGCCGCCGCCGAGACCGGGCTGGTGCTTGATCGTGTTGGGCCGGTCCAGCAGGTAACGGAAACTCGCGTTGATGAATTTGATTTCTCCCAAGGTGCCGCTGCGGAGAACTTCGCGCACTTTTGCGATGCGGTCGGTGTAGCGATACATGAACGCCTCCATCAACGTCACCCCGTTGGCGGAACACGCCGCGATCATTTCGCGGACTTCGGTTGCATTCAGCCCCAGGGGTTTTTCGCAAAGGATGTGTTTACCGTGCCCGGCGGCGCGAATGGTCCACTCATGATGCTGCGAGTTGGGCAGCGGAATATAAACTGCATCAATGTCCCGGTCGCGCAGCAGCGCTTCATAACCGAGATAAGTCCGGGGAATCGGATACCGGGCGAGGGCTTTGGTGAGCTTGGTCTCGTCGCGCGAGGCGAGGGCCAGCAGTTCGGAGTTCCCGGCCCGCAGCAGGGCGGGAATCACACTTTCGCTGGCGATACGTGCGTAGCCCAGGACACCCCAGCGAATTTTGCGAGTGAGTGGTGAAGTCATGCGTGGACTTTGACCCAAAGCCGAATGCCGTCGCGGCTCAATGGGAATTTTACTCCCGCCCGCTGCGTCACCCGGCTGCTCGCATGATTTAAAGCGACCACGCTCGCGGCTCCCGGGGAATATAATATTCGGACTAGCGCCGCTTCGTTGGGACGGGTAACTTGTCCCTGTGCAATTTGCTCTGAGGCTCCTTTTTCTTTTGGGTGCGCTGGCGGCGTCGCGTGTGACGGGCCAGGCCGCGTCCGACTCGACTCCATTGCTCGCGCCTCCGCTGGCTCCGTTCGCGCAAACTCTCGCGGGTCAGGTGCGTGGTTATTTCGACCGGGATCTGGCGGTATTCAAAGATATTCCCTACGGCGACGATACTGCCAGGCATCGTTTTCAGCGCCCCGTCCCGCCAGAGCCCTGGCAAGGCGTCCGCGATGCGCGGGCGTTCGGGCCGATGGCGCCCCAGGGCAACCCCGCCGGCGCCACGATGACAGTGAGTGAAGATTGTCTGCGGCTGAATGTCTGGACGCCCGCCTTGCGCGATGGCTGGAAACGTCCGGTGCTCGTTTATTTTCATGGCGGCGCGTACAGTAACGGTTCGGTGAACGAAGATGTTTATGATGGCAGCCGGCTGTGCCGTCGCGGGGACGTGGTGGTGGTGACCGTGAACCACCGGCTCAACGGTTTTGGTTATCTTTATCTGGCGGAGCTGGGCGGGCCGGAATTTGCGGACTCGGGCAACGTCGGTCAGCTCGATCTTGTTCTCGCGCTGCAGTGGGTGCGCGACAACATCGCCGAATTCGGGGGCGATGCGGGCTGCGTGACCATCTTCGGCCAGTCCGGGGGCGGAGCCAAGTGTGCAACGTTGATGGCGATGCCGGCGGCCCGCGGTTTGTTTCACCGCGTGTGGACAATGAGCGGCCAGCAACTCACGGGCCGCACGCGCGAACATGCCACTGCCACCGCCCGCGAGGTGTTGAAAACATTAGGTCTCACGCCTGATCGGGTGGCGGAGTTAAAAACCATTCCGGTGGAGCGGCTGATGGAAGCGATGCGTGCCGCGGGGAGTTCATGGACGCCGGTGGTCGACGGCGGGGTCTTGCTGCGCGATCCCTTTGCACCCGATGCGTCGCCGCTGTCGGCGGACATCCCGATGGTGATGGGTAATACGCATGATGAAACGACCAGCCTGATCGGCAGCTTGGATCCGGAGGTGTTTTCGCTGAGCTGGGAAACATTACCGGGCAAGATCACGCAACACATCCAGAAATTCCTCGGCGACCTTGCGCCCGAAAACATTGTGGCGACTTATCGCCGACTTTATCCGGGCTACAGCCCGGCTGAGGTTTTCTTCGCTGCGAGCACGGCGGCGCGTTCCTGGAAAGGATTTGTGCTGCAGTCGCAGCGGCGCGCCACCCAAGCCGGTGCGCCAACTTATGTTTACTATGTACATTGGCGATCTCCGCTTGATGGCGGCAAGTGGAGGGCGCCGCACATGATCGATATTCCTTTGGTCTTCGATAATGTTGCCCGCAGTGATTACACCGCCGGTGCGAGTGACGTGCAGCCGATCGCCGACGCGATGAGCGAAGCCCTGCTGGCATTCGCTCGCACCGGGAATCCCAACGCGCTTGGGCGACCGCTCTGGCCCCGCTTTGAATTGCCGAAACGCCCGGCGATGATCTTCGATCGGCCGCTTCAGGTGGAAGATGATCCGCGCGGGGCCGAGCGCCGCTTGTTCGAGCCGGCGGCTTATATTCAGCCAGGTACCTGAGGGCCGCCGAATTCCGCCGCAGCTGAAACCCGGACGACTGGCGGGCGTCACTTTCTTTCCCATGAAACCCCTCCGATATCTCTTCGCGGCGTTCGCCGCCTTTTTTCTCAGTGCCGCGGCGTTCGCCGCCGATCCCACCGGTACTTGGAAATGGACCCAGCCCGGCCGTGGTGACCGTCCGGCCATCGAGCAGACTCTTAAACTCGAACTCAAGGACGGCCAGCTCACCGGCACCCTGTTGGGATTTGAAACGCCGATGGGAAAAGTTCCGGACACGTCGATTAGTGACGCGACGTTCAAGGACGATGCGGTGGCTTTTAGCATCACCCGTGAATTCAACGGCAATAAGCGGGTCTCCAAATACCAAGGGAAGCTCGAAGGCGATACGCTGAAGGGTTCCGTCGAACGTTCGGGTCGCGATGGCGACATCCAGAAAAACGACTGGATCGCGACGCGCGCCAAGTAGCCGGAATTTTCCCCTCTCTCGTCCTGCCCCAGCCTTGGCTCTGGCGGGACTTTTTATGTCTGGCCGGCAATAATTGTTTCCACCGCGACTACCCCGCGAGCTCCCGGCAGAGCGTTTAACGCCGGCGGAATTCGCGATTATAGGATCTGTCCATGTCCAAGGAAGTGCGGAAGGACCGGCCTCCTGCTTCGGACCAATTGTCGGCCTCGAAGCTGTTGCGGTAAGGCCAGCCAAAATTTCCGGGATAGCCCGCACCGTAAAGGGAAGACAGGCCATAGTCGCCCGGATAAAAACCGAATAAACCCTTGCTCGTGGAGCGGGAGATGCCCACGCTGAAACCGAGTCCGCTATTGGGATCGAAATAATCGACCCACATCGACGCTCCACGGAAACTGCTTCCGTCACAGTCCCGTCCATAGGTCAGACTGAATTCACCGTGAACCTCGGGTTTTTTGGGCGCGCTAAAAACATCGGCATCGCGGATGCGAGGTCGCTCCTTGGGCTTGGGACTGGCCGCGACTGCCGCAGCGACCAGCGCGTTGAGCTGGGTTAATTGACCGGGCGTCAGGCGATCAAGTCCGGCCTGTCTTTTTTCCCCGTCGGTTCGGCGAGCGAAGAAGGTGCCTTCGAGTTCACCGCTGCCCTCTTGGCGGGCCTGGCTGACTTCTCCGGCGACAAGGTGGTCCAGGGCTTCGCGCTCGCCGGAACCCAGCATGGTCAGTCCTGTGGAGTTCATTTGCTCGGCTGAAAGGGCGGCGCTGAAGCCGCCTTCTACCGCCGACAATGAAACCACGAACATGAGGAAGGCAGCGAGGAGGCTGGCCCGCAGAATCGGGAAGGGATTGAGCCGGGGCGTTGACATGGGGGTTTGTGACCTTGCGCTGCCGGAGCAGTTCCTGGCGAATCCTATTTTTCCACAATTTCGACCGCTCCGCCGGTGACGGCGTATTTCATGACATCGGCGGAGGCGAGGTGCTCAATTGGGCGCACCCGTTCCCGCTTCAAAATATAGAGCTGGCCCGCGACATTGTAGGCCTGCGGCACGTAGACGGATACATAGTTATCCTCGAGGTTGAAGCTGGCGAGTTTTTCGTCGGTCAGAAAGCCCACCTGCCAGACGTCCTCCACGGCGACATTCACCAGCACGGCATGCGTGAACCGGCGTTTATTGCCGACGAACGCCTCGAAAAAATCCCGCACCGAGGTGTAGATGAAACTCACTCCCGGGGTCGCTTCGATTCCATGACCCACATACCGGAAAGTGCGCTTGAT
>JANYDX010000434.1 GCA_025363395.1 Verrucomicrobiota bacterium | reverse complement strand
GGCAAATATGAGCCCGGCGTGACATGGACGGTGGACAACACGGGTCCCACGGCCGTCGCGACCTCAACCGCCGCCCCGATTCCCGACCCCAGCACATGGGTCTTTCGGCGAATCAACGGCAGCGATCATCTGCAATATGACGAGGCGCATTTACGCAACGATTACGCGGCCAAGTTCGACGGCGACTTCGTGACGTCCACCACAATTGCAGGCGTGGCCGCAAATGTCTCCAAAACAAAATGGAGAAGCTGGGCCGGTTCCTCGCAGGGACCTGATGTAGCGAATACTCCCGCTGGCCTGGCCGCGATCACCTACACTCCTTATGCATTTACGACCTTGACCCAGGCCAAAATCGCCAAGTTGGAAGAAATGCAATTCTATGCGCAAGAGAACGCCGGCTTTTTCCAGGATCGCCTGCTCCTTTCCGGCGGGGTATCACGCTACTTTGGTTCCTTGACCCGCACGGATAACTCCGGAATCGCGGCAATCGGTGAACGGACCCGCGATATTTCCAGTACGGCTGCTAGCTACGGTGTAATTGTGCGTCCGATCAAGCCAGTCTCCCTGTTCTTCAGCCACAATACTTCGGGCGATACCATGCCGGGGTCGCTGCAAGCGGGCAATGCGAACCTTTCCTCAACCGCGCTTCCTCCCTACAAGCCGTCCAGCGGCAAGCAGGATGAATACGGCGTGAAGGGTTCCTTCCTTAAGGACACGCTCACGTTCTCCATTGCGCATTTCAATATCACGCAAACCAACTATGCGGTGCCGAACAGCGAATACTACGTGCTGGTGTCGCAGGGCAATCAAGCTGCCGCCAATCTGCTTCCAACTAGCACATTCCTTGATGTGAATTCGCGCGGTTGGGAAGCCGAAGGGAGCTATTCGGTGAACAAGAACCTGACGCTGATTGGAAACTTGTCGTCGTATAAGTATCGCCAGCCGACCGGAGTTCGCATTCGGGCGGTCCCCGACCGCATTTGGGCCGCCTTTGCCGACTACCGTTTCACCGAGGGCGCGCTGAGTGGTTTCGGAGTCAGCATCGGGGTGGATTCCAAATCCGACATGGTGGGTGAAAGCGTCACTGCGCTTACCACGACGAAGCCGCTTGCCGGTGTTACGCAGACCTATCCAGGCGTCGCTGCCGGCTTTGTGCCCCAGCAGGCTTCATACAAATATAACGGTCGGACCTTGGTTAATCTAGGGGTATCCTATCGGGCCCAAGCTTGGACGGCCCGCTTGCAGGCCAACAATCTGTTCGACAAGGATTACATTGCCGTCGGTGGCAGCCGCACCGCAATCGCGGTCGGCAACCCGCGTGAATTACGGGCTACCTTCACCTATAACTTCTGAGGTTTGGATTTTTTAAGTTCAGCCGGTCCGCACTACGCGGGCCGGCTTTTTTTTGCCCGGTAACATCGGCCAACGCGACGCATCGATGCAACTGCGCGACCGTCAAGCCGGAGGCGATCAACGGGATTCTCGATCCCGTTTTATTGCGCGGCCCGCAACTCAGGATTTTGAAAAAGATAGTGGCTGACGTGCCATTCCTCGCCCCCGCGAAAATTCCAGAGTTCGGCGCAGGAAAGATAAAATACGCGCCAGTAGGCCCACCATTTCAGCGCTTGGTCCGGGCCATAGGTTTCGGCGAAAAGTGGCATGATTTCCGCGCGGTGCGCGTCCATGTTTTTCAGCCAGTGCTCGGAAGTTTTGGCGTAATGGGTGCCGATCACCTTCCACTCGCTGAGTAACTTTAGATCGTCTTGAAACCGGCCGAACAAGTCATGTGACGGCATCTGGCCGCCCGTGAAAAAATATTTGCTCATCCAGTCGGTCTCATCGCGGACCACAAAATGGTAGGCAAACTGGGCGTGCACAAACACGTGGGCGAAGAAAAGACCACCGGGTTTTAGCCAACGGGCAATGTTGGCCATCAGTTTCGGCCAGTTTTTCATGTGCTCGAACATCTCCACCGACACCACCCGGTCAAATTGTCCGGCCGTGATGTCGAAATCGTTCATGTCACAGGTGATCACGGTCACGTTGTCCAAACCGCGTTTGATTGCCTCGCCGGTGATATGTTCGCGTTGGGTGCGGGAGTGGGATACGGCGGTGATCCGGCTGCGGGGATATTTCTCCGCCATCCAAAGGGTGAGCGAACCCCAGCCGCAGCCGAGTTCCAGAATGTTGAGTCCATTCGCCAGCCGCGCCCGCTCGCAGGTGAGCGCCAGCATTTTTTCTTCGGCTTGGGCGAGGGTTTCGTCACCGCGTTCGTACAAGCCGCTGGAATATTTCAACCGCGGGCCAAGGCTTTTTTGATAAAAAACCGTGGGCACTTCATAGTGCTGTTCCTTCGATTCAGCTGTGTTCACCG
>JANYDX010000399.1 GCA_025363395.1 Verrucomicrobiota bacterium | reverse complement strand
ACGTAAGGATTCGTCTCCTTTTCCTCTCCGACCGTGGTGCGGGGGCCGTGCCCGGGAAAGACGATGGTGTCGTCAGGCAGGGTATAGATTTGTGCGCGAATGGATTTCGCCAGAACGTCAAAACTGCCGCCGGGAAAATCCCACCGGCCAACCCCGGCTTTGAAAAGCGCATCGCCCACCAGCGCATTCCCGGCCGAACCTTTCTCCCCCGCCAAATAAAACAGTACATTGCCGGGACAATGTCCGGGCACATGCCTCACTTCAAACTCACGACCAAGTGCTTTCAACCGGTCGCCCTGCTTCACCCAGACATCCACCTTCACGGGCTCGAGGCCCAGCCTCGCACCCATGAATTTTTCCATCAACTCGGGTGTCTCGATGAAGGCCTGATCGGCAAAGTGCGCGAGCACGCGAACCCCGAGCTCGCGTTTCACCCGGGCCGATTCCTGGGTGTGATCCCAGTGCCCGTGGGTCAGCCACAATTCCTTCAAGGTGCAGCCTTCGCGGGCCAGCAGCGGCTTGATTTTCTCCAGAATATCGCCGGGCGCGTCCACCAGTACGGCCTCGCCCAAGGCCGCCTCGGTCAGGAGGTAGCCAATCGTCTGTATCGGGCCGGACGGCAGCACATGAATTTTCACGTGGTTTAGATGCGTCCCAGCCGTATCACTCGCAATATTAAAGCAACCAGGTTTCAGGCGGGAACTCCAGGCCGCTCGGAATCTCCAGCCGGCACGTCAAGACAGCGCCGAACGGCTTCAGCCAGGACAGAAAGCTCAAAGGGCTTGCCCAAAAACGCCCCGGGCCCGGCCTGGGGGAAATTTGTGCCGGCAACGTCGGCGTCATATCCGCTCATGATGAGAAGTTTTAAATCCGGCCGCTCCGCTTTGAAATGACGGCCCAGTTCCATCCCGCTCATCCCTTCAGGCATCACCATGTCGGTCAACACCAGCTGGATTTCGGATTTCTTCTCATTCCAGATCCGGATGGCTTCGTGGCCGGTATTGGCCAGCAGCACGCGGTAGCCAAGACGCGTGAGCGACGCGTGTGCCACCATCTGGACCGCCATGTCATCCTCCACCAGTAAAATGGTTTCGCTGCCACCCGGCACCTCCGCCACCGGCACAGCCGGAATATTTTTAGCCGCGACCGCGGTCACCACCGGCAAATAAAAACAAAAAGTCGAACCGCGGCCGACTTCACTGTCCACGGTCACCCAGCCATGATGTTGTTCGACAATTCCATAAACGGAAGCGAGACCAAGCCCCGTGCCCTTCCCCACTTCTTTCGTGGTGAAGAATGGTTCAAATACATGCCGGAGGTTTTCGGGCGCGATGCCCGAACCCGTATCCGTGACGGCCAGTCGGGCGAACAAGCCCGCCCGCACCTCCCCGCCCTGGATGCCCATCGTTTCATCAAATTCCATCGCGCTGGTCTGCAAAACGAGCCGCCCCCCGTGAGGCATCGCGTCGCGGGCATTAATGCAAAGGTTGAGAATCACCTGCTCCAGCATGCCGGCGTCAGCATGGATCGGCAAAGCCTGCGAAACATACCCCAGCTGGATTTCTACATTTTCTTCCAGGAGGCGTCGCACCATTTTGGCGATGTTATCCACCACCTCGTTCAAATCGAGATCCTGCTGCTGCATCACTTGCTGCCGGCTGAAGGTCAGCAATTGTCGCGTCAGATTGGCCGCCCGGCTGGCGGCCTGGGAAATCTCCTCGAGAAATCCCGCGTTTTCGGGATCCACCTTTCCAGAGGTCAGCACCAAGCCGAGATTCCCAATGATCACCGTGAGCAGATTGTTGAAATCGTGGGCGACACCGCCGGAAAGCTGCCCGATCGCCTCCATTTTTTGCGACTGTCGGAACTGCTGCTCCAATTTCAAGCGTTCCGTGATATCCCCGCCATAACAGTGGACGGCCTGGCTGGATCTGACCGGGAAAAATGACCATGAAATGGTCCGGCCGCCAAATTGGGTTTCGAGCCGCAGGAGCGGCCGGTTTGTTTTCAGACACTGCTGCACCACCGTGGCGTATTTGGGCGGGAGAATATGAATCGGGCTGGTTTGACCAAGGGCACGGGTCATTTCCTCGGTCGCCACATTGCAGTAGATGATTTCTCCCGCCGCCGAGAGTTCGAGCACCGGATTGGGATTGAAATGCGCGAATGCCGCCTGTCGCTGGATCTCGCGCTCCGCCTGCCGGTGCTCCCGACGCAAGCGGCTTTGAGCCATCGCCTGGTTGATGGCCGAACCCAAACGGGCCAGCCGGTCCTTGAGCAAATAATCCGCCACCCCCTCCTTGATCGCATTTACCGCGGTCTCCTCGTTGATCGTTCCTGAAACGATCAGGAGCGGCACATCCCGATCCCGCGCCCGCAGCAGGCGCAGGGCGGACAGCGCGTCAAAGCCGGGCATTTCATAGTCGCACAGCACAATATCCCACTCGCGGCGGGCGAGCGCCGAATCCATTTCGGTCGCGTTCTGCACGCGTTCGCAGTCTGGCTCGTAACCTTGCCGGCTGAGCGCAGCGAGCACCAGCTCCGCGTCGCTCCCGGAATCCTCCACCAATAGAACGCGCAACAGCTTGTTCATGCGGTTTATCTCTGAGCCTCGCCAAATTTTCGGGGAGATCGATAAAAACGGGCGGTTTCAACGGGCGGCCTAACCGAACGAACAGTCGCAATTGCCGGACAAACACACATGAGCAATTTAGATAGGCGCCCCCGGAAAATAACGCAAGCATGCAGGGCGCTTGGGCTCGGACTAGCACCCGGAAAAATCACCCACCATTGGTCCCACCAGTCGGTGCTTCGCGAGCCCGGCGAGTGTGTTCTCGAGCCGCGCCAAAGTCGGACCCAAGGTGAGCCCGGTACTCCAAACGGAGCGAACCTTTCCGCCCCACGCTAGGCTCGCAGCGCTTGTTGGATCGCTTTAAGCATGGCGGGCGGACTGAAAGGCTTGGCCAATGTCGCGATCACCCCCAAGGCTGCCAGTTCGCCGAACTTCTCCTCAGCTTCGAGCCCGGTGGTTGCGATCACTTTGATTGCCGGCTTAAGTTTCCGCAGGGTGTTGATCAGCGCCAGTCCGTCCATGACGGGCATCATCACGTCGGTAACGACCAGTTGAATTGCATGACTCTGTTGGAGAAAAAGCCGGATAGCTTCCTCGCCGTTGCCGGCCACCAGCACCCGGTAGTTCTGTTTCTCCAGCAAGTCGCGCAAAGCGGTAAGAATCGGAGTCTCGTCATCGACCAGCAAAATCAATTCCTCATGGCCCCCGGCCGGCGGCAGCGCGGCCACAGGGAGTTGAGGCCCGGCGGCAGTTTCGACCGCGGGCAGATACACCCGGAAAATCGTTCCCCGGCTCACCTCGCTGTACACGTTAACGAACCCTTTGTGACTTTTCACGATACCGAGCACGGTGGAAAGTCCGAGCCCGGTGCCCTTGCCAATCTGCTTGGTGGTAAAAAACGGATCGAAAATTCGCTCAATGATCGCAACCGGAATGCCATCTCCCGTATCGGAAACCGACAGCAGGACATAATTTCCCGGAGTCACATCGACGTTCCCCCGCACCTCTGCCTCGCTTAAGCGAACGTTGCGGGCGGTCAGAGTTAATCTTCCGCCATTGGGCATCGCATCCCGGGCATTGACGCACAAATTAAGCAGCACCTGGTGAAACTGGGTGGTGTCGACCAGGACGCTCAAAAGATCATCCGCCACCTCCTGCCCGAGCACAATATTGCGGGGAAAGGTTTCCTGCATGAGCGTCGCGATTTCCCTGAGGAGGTAGCGCGGCTGGACAATTACCCGCGCCCCCTCAATGCCGCGACTGAAAGTGAGCAGCTGATTGATGATGCCCGCCCCGCGTTGCGCGCTTTGCTCGACCATGAGGAGCAGGTCGCGATCACGCTGCTCCAACAGGGTTTCCTTCAATAGCCCCGCCACCATTAACATGGGCGTGAGAATGTTGTTCAAGTCATGCGCCACTCCGCTGGCCAAAGTCCCGACGGCCTCCATCCGTTGCGCGCGGAGAAGCTTCTCCTCGAGCAAGCGGCTTTCCGTCACGTCCCGGGAGTTGACCACAATCTTAACCCGGCCGGTGGTTTCAGTCACCCTTTTACCTACAGATTGGAAGGTCCGCCACGTTCCGTCGTCATGCCGGATGCGATAATCCACGGGGCGGGTGGATTCCGGACTGGCCAGAGCCCGCTGAATATCCCCGCCGACTTTGACCCGATCTTCCGAGTGAATGAAGTCGAGAATGCTCCGCCCCAGCATGACGTCCGGCCGATAACCCAGAGCCCGTTGCACCGATGGACTCATGAATTCGATGCCACCCATATCGTCGATCACGATGATGACATCCGTCGAATTCTCAATGAGCCGGCGGAAATATTCCTCGCTTTCGTGCAACGTCCTGAGCGATTGCAGCCGTTCGAGCCGGAGGCGCTTTTGATCCAGCGCGTTGGTGACCGCAGGCGCCAGCCGGGCCAACCGGTCTTTCAGCAGATAGTCTGTCGCGCCCTGTTTCATCGCTGAGACGGCGGTGTCCTCTCCGATCGTGCCGGAAATGATGATGAAAGGGATGTCGAGCCCGCTGGTTTTGAGCAGCTCCAAAGCGCGGAGCCCGCTGAACTGCGGCATTTCGTAATCGGAAAGAATCACATCAAGATTCTCGTCGAGCCGCTGGACATACTCCGCTTCCGTATCCACCCGGTACCATATCGGTTCAAACCCTGCCCGGCGCAATTCACGCAGCACCAGCTCCGCGTCATTCGGATTATCCTCTGCCATCAAGATTTTGAGCACCTGGGGCATGCAGATTAACTGAGGTGGGGTGGTTGATTGAGCATCAACCAGTAAACGCCGAGATCGCGCATGGCGTCGGTGAAGCCGTCGAAATTCACCGGCTTCACAATGTAGCTGTTCACTCCCAAATGGTAGCTCTCGACAATATCCCGCTGTTCCTTCGACGAGGTGAGGACCACCACCGGGATAACCCGGGTGCGCGGATCGCCTTTCACGCGCTTCAAAACTTCGAGTCCGTCAACCTTTGGCAGTTTCAGATCCAGCAGGATCACCCTGGGGCCATCTGTCATCTTGCGTCCGGCATGCGGACCTTCACAAAAGATAATGTCGAGGGCTTCCGCTCCATCCCGGGCGACCAGAATATGATTGGCGAGATTAACTTTGCGCAGCGAACGAAGCGCGAGCTCCAGATCCTGGGGATTGTCCTCGACCAGCAACAGTTCAATGATGTTCGTTTCGTTCATGTTTTTAATTCTCCGTTTAAGGTGAAAAAGAAGGTGGCGCCCCGATCCACCGTCGCCTCGGCCCACACGCGTCCGCCGTGGCGGTGGATGACCCGCTGCACAATGGCCAGGCCAACTCCGGTGCCCTCGTAGTCCTCCGCGCGGTGGAGTCGTTGAAAAACTCCGAACAGCTTGTGCGCATAACGCATGTCAAAACCGGTTCCGTTGTCGCGGACAAAATAGACCGTCTCTCCCGGAGAGGTACTTGAGCCCACGTCGATAACTGTCCGGTCTCGCTTCCGGGTGTATTTCAGCGCGTTCGAAAGCAGGTTGATCCAAACCTGCCGCAGCAACGCGGGATCACCCTGGCAGGGCGGAAGTTCACCGTAATTGATTTCAAGCCGACGCTCGTCCTGCTGCCCGATCAGATCATCCATGACACCACGGACAAGTTTGGCCAGGTCCACAGACTGCTTGCGCAGCGCTTGCCGGCTCAGCCGGGAGAAGGTCAGCAGATCATCGATCAGCTCGCCCATCCGCTGCGCGCTCTCGCGAATTGTTTTAAGCTGGTGCCGGCCTTCATCGGGCAGTTTTGATCCGAAATCCTCCATTACCGCCTGCGAAAAACCATCCATGGCGCGAAGCGGGGTGCGCAAATCGTGCGAAACCGAATAGGAAAATGCCTCCAGTTCCTGGTTTGCCGCTTCGAGCTGGGCGGTGCGTTCGGTCACCCGGCGTTCCAGATCAACATTGAGCTGATTGATTTTCTTCTCTGCGGTGCTGCGCTCGATCGTCGCCCAGCAACGCTCGACCACATCCTGAACGATGGCGATCTCGCCCCGCTTCCACTCGCGCGGTGTCGTCTGATGCACGGCCATCATGGCCCGCAAACCGCCGTCTTTGACCAGTGGACAGGTAATAATCGCTCTGATGCCGATGGCATTGAACATGTCCGCCCCTTCGTCCGGCAGGAGCTCCCCCTCTACGTTGCGAATGATCAGGGTCTGTCCGTGGTGGAGCGTCGCCACGACGCGTTTTCCAAAGAGCGAAAGTTGGTAGTGGCCCACGGTGCTCGCGCAGCCGTCGGTATAATCGTGCAGGATGGTGAAGTGCTCGCCATCTTTCTCCACCTCCGCGTAAGCGCATCGAGAGACACACAGATGCTCGCCCAGCATCCGGGCCATCACGGCCATGATCTGCGCCGGATCGGTCAGCGCGCGCGCGGATTCGGACAGATCATTGAGAAAGCGAAAGTGTTCTTCACTTTCGCGAATGGCCGCCTCCGCCCTCACCCGCTCCTCAATGACATTCCCCGACGGCACAAGGTAGATGACCCGGCCGCTCGCGTCTCGCACCGGCGTCAGCGAAAAATCAATCCAGACCAGTGCGTCTCCCGCCACGCGCACTTGGACATCATAACGGGAGGCCTCCCCCGCCGCTCCCCGGGACATAGCATGGCGGAGCTGCTCCCGCACCGGTTCGGAATGGCTCCACCAGAAAGTTTGATCGAAAGGTTTGCCAATCACGTCGTCAGCGCGCACTCCGGCCGCGACGAGCCCGGGACGGTTTGCCTCGATCAACGTGCCGTCGGGAGTCATGAGCCCGAGGAAGGTATTGGGGCCCAGACCGTCGATGACTTCCCGCAACTTTCGCTCGCTCTGCCGCAGGGCGTTCTCGGCCTGCTTCAGTGTTTCGACATCGGTGTTTGTGCCAAACCATTGTACCACCCTTCCCGCAGCATCCTTGAGCGGTTGGACGCGTGTGAGAAAAGTGCGGTACTGCCCGTCCGCTCCGCGCAACGGGAACTCCATCTCGAATTTCTGATTGGATTCAATCGCGCGAGTCCAGCTCTCCAGGACCCTGGGCAACGCGTCAGGATGATGCACCATCTGCCAGCCCCATCCTTCCATCTGGGCGGCGCTTGTGCCCGTGTATTCGTACCAACGCTCGTTATACCAGATAATGTAGCCGTCGGCCCGGGCGATCCACGCGAGCTGAGGGATGGAATTCGCCATCGTCCGAAATCGCTCCTCGTTTCCGCGCAGCGCCAATTCCATCTCCTTGCGTTCGGTGATATCTTTGATCACCGAACGAATTCCCGTGATTTTTCCGCCCGGCCCCTGCACGAGCTTATCTTCAATAAGCACGGGGAAGGACGAACCGTCCTTGCGCTTCAACCGGCGCTCGAAAGCTTGCAGAGGTACGATGCCCAGCAATTTCTCGGCGACCGCCCGCCGGGAGATTTCCTCCTCCGAGGAAATTTCCCAGACATATTTTCCGAGCAGTTCCTCCGCAGTGTAACCCAGCATGTTCAGCTCGGTCTGGTTAATCCGGGCCAGCCGCCCGTCTGCGTCCACCTCGTGATAACCTGCCGGGGCGTTCTCGAACAAATCCTTGAACTGAGCCCGGCTCAACGTCAGCGCCTCCTCCACCTGTTTGCGTTCGTGGATATCCAGAATGAAGGCCGCGAGACCTTCCGCCGTGGGAAAGAGCCGGATGTCCAGCCAGCGCTCGGCGATCGGCGAGAAAACCTCAAAGCTCACCGGCACCCGCTGCGTCATGGCGCTGCGGTAATGCATCTCCGACGGCGTACCCATAATTTCCGAAAAAACCTCCCAGATCGGCCGGCCCAGCATCTGGTCCCGACGGTGGTGGAGTAAGGCCTCGCTGCGTTCGTTCACGAACGTGAATCGCCATTTCTCATCCAACGCGAAGCACGCCTCCGTCATCCCGTAAACAATTTCCGCCAGCCGCCGGTCAGCCGCGTGGAGCAGCATTTCCTTTTGCCGCAGCGCAAGCTCGGCGGTCCTCCGCTCCGTGACATCGCGAATCATTCCCATCAGATTTCCGTCCGGCATCAGGGTCGCGATCACTTCCGCACCAAAGACCGAGCCGTCCTTGCGCCGCAACTGCCACTCGCGGTGGTAACCGGCACTGGTTTTAATCGCGTTCAACGCCGGTGCGATGTGCGGGAGCTCCGCCTGGGTGACAATG
>JANYDX010000355.1 GCA_025363395.1 Verrucomicrobiota bacterium | reverse complement strand
CGGTCGTTGTCTGTGGTGGCTGGATCGGCGATTCGTCCGTCCAACAATCAATGTGAAAATCGCAATCGAGCTCACAAATCATCTTCTGCTCTTCTCTCGTGAATGATAGCGCACACTGACTGTCGTATTGATAGGTGATGCGAAGCCCAAAATCTTCTGCGCCGGCTTCGCGCATCGCGCGGATGAAAGGAAATGCCAGGCGATGGAGGCAGGCAATTTTCTCGGGCTCTTCTTCTGGAGCGTGGAAGTCCGCGGAGCCGTATGGCACGGGCAGGCCCCGATAACATCCGCGCTTGCCGATCACCCCCGGGTCGTGGGATTCGGAAAAAGATGCGGGCACTTTCGACGGGGTGAAATGTTCGCCGGTCGCCATCAACGAGACTTGGGTGCGAAGGATCATCTTCTTTCTTCAGCCGATCGTTTGAGATCAGCCACGGCCCAGCAGGGCCGTTGGCTGTAGCGCCTGGTTGAACCAAGCCGCTGCGCGGCGCAGTTCAGCGGGCGCGGTGGGTTGAGCGTAGGGCATGAGGGAACGGTGGGCACGAGCGGGCTGCTGAGCAAGTCTGGAGGCTATGTCCCTATCAAAATCCACCCGTAAAGTATCAACGCATTGCTCCACCGCCAAAGGTGGCGCGAACAAAAAGCTCCTCGCGTCCGATCCGGAATCGCTGATCGGTTACGCGAAACTCCTGAAGCTGCGCTCGTGCGCCGAGTCTACGCAGAAGGATTATCTGCGTTACGTGCGCCGCATCGCGCAGCGCCACGGCGGCGATCCGGCCGGCCTCGACGAGGCGCAGGTGCGCGAACATCTCCTGCATCTGAAGGAGGCGCACCAGTACTCGGCCTCGTCGATGCGCACCGCCGTGTCGGCGTTGAGCGGCTATTACAACCAGCACCTCGGTCGCGCCTGGAAGCTCTTCGATCTCGTGAGTTCGCCTTCGGCCAAGACGCTGCCGATGGTGCTCACCCGCGAGGAAGTCGCGCGCCTCTTCAGTGTCATCTACACGCCGCGGTTTCTCACCGTGTTCCGGTTTATCTACGCGTGCGGATTGCGCATCGGGGAGGCGGTGCAGCTCGAAGTCGGCGACCTGCGCATCCCCGGCCGCGTGCGCATCCGGCTGGCGAAGGGCAACAAGGACCGCGACGTCCCGTTGCCGCCGGCGATGTTGCAGGAGTTGCGCGAGTTTTGGAAAACCCACCGGCATCCGCGCTTCATTTTTCCCGGCGTGGGCCGCGGCTGGCGCGACGGCGTGTCTTCCCTGGCCTCGCTCGGCAAAACCCTGGAGCCGATGGGCGTGGGTTCCATCCAGACGTGCATGCGGCTCGCGGTCGCCGCGGCTCGTTTGCCGAAAGGCACCGTCGTGCACACGCTGCGCCACTCGTACGCGACGCACCTGCTCGATGAGGGCGTCAGCATTCGGCTGATCTCAGCCTATCTCGGCCACAGCTCCCTGGAGACGACACTCATCTACGCGCATCTGAGCGCGGTCAACGAAGCTGGCGCATGCGCCGCGGTCGCGCGACTGCTCCCGCCCAAAACTCCGAGAGTCTAACCACCCACGCGCTCCGGCGTGTCCGTCCTCGCTGACTGGCTGATCAGCCAGCCGGTGCCGCCGTCGGCGTCACCGTCGCAACGGCGTGCCCTGGCGGCGATCGCGCGCTGCCGCACGCCCGCGCTCGGCGGCCACGTGTATCGCTGCACGGATTGCGCGGGCTCGGACTTCAGCTATCACAGTTGTCATCATCGCGCCTGTCCGCGCTGCGGTGGAGGGGGCACGGCGACGTGGACCCAGCGGCAAACAGAACGCTTGTTACCGGTGCCGTATTTTTTGGTGACGTTCACCGTGCCGGCGGAACTGCGTTTCGCCTTCCAAGCGCAACCGGAGCTCATGCACGATCTGCTGTTCACGCAGAGTGCGGCGACGCTGCAACAAGTCGCCGCCGTCCCGCGTTTGCTCGGCGGCGAACTGGGCTTCGTCGGCGTGCTGCACACCTGGGGCCGGCAACTCCAGCATCACCCGCATGTGCATTACATTGTGCCCGGCGGTGGTTTCGATCCGGATCGGCGGCGCTGGCTCCCGTCGCGGCAAGTCGACTGGTTGTTGCCCGTGAAAAAACTCGCAGCCGTGTTTCGCCGTCGAGTGGAATCGGCGCTGCACGCGAGCGCTCCGGCGGAGCACGCGGCGGTGCCGGCCGGAACGTGGCAACGCCCGTGGGTCGTGCATTGTCAGCCGGCCGGTACGGGTACGAGCGTCGTGAAGTATCTGGCGCGCTATGTCGGCCGCACCGCGATCAGCGACGAGCGCATCGTGGTGATGGAGGAGGAACGCGTCACCTTCCGCTACACCGATTCCGTCACGCAGCAGAAAAAAGTGTGTACGCTGAACGCGGACGAGTTTTTGCGCCGCTATCTGCAACACGTGCCGCCACCGGGCCAACATCGCGTGCGGTATTTTGGCTGGCTGCATCCCGCCGCGAAAGCGCGCCGGATGATCGTCGAGACCTTGCTCGCCAAACCGATCGTCGTCGCGGCGGTCGAGCCGCCGTTGCCTCAATGGCATTTGCGCTGTCCGCATTGCGCACGCTTCACGCTCGTGTGTGTCGGCACCTTGCCCCGGCAGGCGCGGGCTCCGCCCGCATGTTCACGATGAAACCTTACCGCGTTGATCAAAATGACGGCGGTGGATTTTTCCCCAGGAAATCCGCCAGCCACGGCTTTGCGCGCGCCTCAAGATTGGCGTGGGAAAGAAAGAAAAGAGGCCCTGAGCGTGATCAAAAATATCCGATCAACTGCCCGCCGATCAGGCGTTCAGCACAAAGCGGGCACGGTCTCGCCAGTCCACCGATCTCCCCCTCACCACGCCGGTCAATACAAACCGCATAACCGCGGTCCGGCACCGCTGGTCACTTCTCACGGGCTTGTTCATCCAGCGTCCTGTGTCGGCTTCGCTCCACAGAACTCTCTAAGTT
>JANYDX010000353.1 GCA_025363395.1 Verrucomicrobiota bacterium | reverse complement strand
CCCGGCAGCCTACTCACAAGGTCAAACCGCACTGTTTTCCAAGCAATTTTCTCATCGTATTGTGACCACCGACTCCCTCAAAGAAGCTCTCAAGCAGGTTAAATATCCCGGATTTAGCCGCGACATTGTCTCCTTCGGACTTGTGCGCTCGGTGTCATTCGTGGACGGCACCGCTAAAGTCGCGATCGCCATTGTCACGTCGGACCCGAAGGTGCCCGCGATGCTGAAGGCCGACATTGAAAAATGCCTGCGAGCGCAGCCAGACGTCACGGACGTCATCATCGAGATCGCCGTCTCCGCCGCCAAGGCCCCTCCGGCACCCGGTCAGGCCAGCGTCGGCGGGGGGAAAACGCCGCCAGGCCTGAAACATTCCGTGGCAATCGCTTCAGGCAAAGGTGGAGTGGGCAAATCGACTTTTGCGGTGAACCTAGCGTGCGCGCTGGCGCAGATTCTCGAGCAAGAGGGGCGCCCCGGACGGGTCGGCCTGATGGATTGCGATATTTACGGACCGTCGGTGCCGTTGATGATGGGCATCAGCGGGCGACCCGAGATCGACGGGGAATCGCTGGTTCCACTGGAGCGTCACGGGGTGAAAGTCATGTCGATGGGTTTTCTGGTGGACGACAATACGCCAGTGGTGTGGCGCGGTCCGATGATCATGAAGACGATCCAGCAATTCGTCCAAAACGTGAAATGGGGCGAGCTCGACGTGTTGTTGGTTGATCTGCCACCCGGTACCGGCGATGCCCAGCTTTCCCTCGTGCAGACACTGCCGCTCGACGGCGCCATTCTGGTGACCACGCCCCAAGCCGCAGCGACCAATGTAGCCCGGAAGGGCGGCCTGATGTTTCAAAAGGTCAACGTGCCCCTCCTCGGTGTGGCCGAAAACATGAGTTGGTTTGAAGATTCGGCCGGTCAGAAGCAGCTACTGTTCGGCGAAGGCGGCGGAGCCCTGATCGCCGAGTCCCTTGGCACCAGCTTGCTCGGCCAGGTGCCGCTCTATCCCGAAATCCGCTCGGGCGGCGATTGTGGCATGCCAGTCGTGGTTAACTCGCCCGACAGCAAACCTGCACAGGTTTTTCGGGAAATCGCACGATCTTTGCTGAAAAAACTAAAGGTTTGAGTACACTGATTGACACGGACGTTCAGACTTATCTAGGGTGAATACCGCATGACACTTCAGCGGGCCCAATATCTGCCGACGATGAAATTCGGCTGTATTTTCATTTGCCGTTAAAACGGAATTAACGCCTGCCATGACGACCACCACCACAGAGACCAACGGCAGTCGAGAATTCGTCAAACAATCGAGTTTGTATCAGGAGTTTCTCGCCGAGCGGGAAGAGATTTTGAAGCACAAGTGGATCGAGTCTGAACGGCTTGGCTACGACATCGGTTTTGAGCGCGCCTTGCTCGACTGGATCCGCAAGCACCGGGACAGCTGGCGGGCCGCTCGCCGGGCGCAATTGGCGGCGAGCGGTGGCACCGTCCCTTCTCTGCCCAGCGAAAACAAAAAATAAGATGCTCGGACAAGCTGGCCCCGCACGCGGGGTCCTCAGCCCTTGCCAAAGTGGTTCGCGCGTGAGGGCGCCCGCGCTCCCGGATCTTCCCTTTCTAGAGTCACGGCGACCTCCCCGTGGTCCCTGATGTCCCGCCCCGTGGCTCTAATTTATTGGGAATATGATATGTCTCGCCGGCAGGATACCTTGCCCTTGGAAAGCGACGCAAAAAAAGACCGGTCCGCGAGGAACCGGTCTGAAAATTTTTCGGGCGGTGACCCGGAGAGATGAGCTTACTTGATTTCTTTATGCAGCGTGTGGCGCTTGAGGAAGGGATTGTACTTCTTCTTCTCAATGCGCTCGGTCACCGTCTTCTTATTGCGCTTGGTGAGATAGCGGGAGGGTGGTTTTCCCTCTTTGCGGGCTTCGGTGCATTCCAGTGTGACAGTTTCTTGCATGGCTTAAATGGGTTGTAAGGGCCGAGAGCAAAGCCGCGGGCCCCCCACGTGCAACCTAAAAATTCGCCAGACCGGAAACTGTGCCTGACCGAGCCAGCCACGCCTTGATCACCTCATCCCTGAGGGCTCCCCATCAAGCGCTTACCTTCTTCTCAGTCAGCGACATCATCACGCCCCGCCGGAAAAGAGTAACCTGACCCGTGCTGGAAGAAACCACCAAGGCGATGCAATCCGCCGCCACGGAAATAGCCGCGGCCGCCGCATGACGTGTGCCCAATCCGCTGGGCAGGGTGTGATTGTAGTCGGCCGCCTGAATAAGTGAACCGGCTGACTCCACCACCCCATCGCCGCGAATGACAAATGCGCCATCGATGGAGGAAAATTCCTTGACGGTCTCGTCCATAAACGGGTTCAAAATATTCCGGTCCTCCTCCTTGTAGCCGTAAAATGGATTGAGAACAAGTGGCTTGGTCAGTTTTTCGACCTTGTCGCTGTCGCCTACGACGAACAGGCAGCCCACCGGCCGGCCCTCGCGGCCTTCCACGGCCAGTTCCGTAGCCACGGCCACTACGCGTTCCAATACCTCAGGCTTCACATCCGGTGGCAACAGATCCGCGTGACCGGTGAGCAATGCCTGGAATTCCTTTTCCACATCCACGACCACAATGGTGTCGAACTGGTTGCTCGCCGCGATGCCACCCACGCAGCAGATGCGGTCACTGAAAATAATCAGGCCGCGGGTGAGACAGACCAGCACCGCGCTGCGCAGTTGCGCCAGACGTTGGCTGGAAAATGATCGAACTTGGATGGTCTCGTCAAAACGCGCCGGATGATCCTCGGCCTCGGTCAGATTGCGCGTCACTAAAATTGTCTTGAGCGAGGTTTTCCACTGGGGCGATTCGAAGCCGCCGGAAAAAGTGTCGCCAAAAACCATCAGTCCGGTGCAGCCGCTGCCGCGCGCGATTTTCTCGGCTTCCCGGAGCACGACGCGATTCACCCGGCTCTGCGTCGCTGGAACGGGCTTGGGGCTCAGTCCGCCGAAACCGGCAAACAGCCGTTCGTGAAATGTGTCCAGATCGGGCGCCCGCAGGAGACTGTCGACGAAATCCTGCTCCTTGAGGAGGCGGGCCAGCGCCGCCAACACTTGCAGATAATCGCGCGCCTTTTCGTCGGCGATCAGCATGACCACCAGGTGAACGGGCTCATTCTCCATGGCGCCGTCGTAGCGGATGCCGTAGTGACTGCGACCAACTGCCAGAATATAGCGCCGCCCCATCTTCACCCGCACGTGCGGCATGGCGACCCCGAGCCCGAGGTAGGTCGTCATCGTGTTCTCTCGGCGCAGCAGTCCTTTTAAAAGCGTGTCGCCATTCAGGTCGGGAAAGCGGTCAACCGTAAGGTTGAGCAACTCAGTGAGGGCGCCCTCGATGTCCGCGCTGCCCAGATCGACGACACGACTGCGCGAAATGTATTTGTCGAGCCGCATGAATTCAAACCAATCGAGCAATCATCGGTGCGATACGAAAAATCTGAAGAATGAAGTCATGGGCGGAAGGCTTCGACAGGCCCGGCATGGCCATAACTCACTTTTCCCATTCAAGCGCGCCTTTCTTCACTTCGTAGAACAGACCGAGCACGAGCACTCCCAAAAAGAAGAGCATCGGGCATAGAATGGCGATATGGTTGGCCAGAAAATCACGATAAACAAACGTCCACGGGATGAGGAACACGACCTCGATATCGAACAGGATGAAGAGCATCGCCGTAACGTAAAACTTGACCGAAAACCGCGTATGCGTGCTGCCATCCGAGGGCACGCCGCACTCGTAGGCTGTGTCCTTGATCGCGTTGCGCCGGAAGCGCTGGCCGAACAGATGACTGGCGGCGATAATGCCAATAGTGATCGCGGCGGCGAGGACGACCTGAATCAGAATGGGCAGATAGGCAGCGTAACTCATCGCCTTCAAGATGCGCGCAGGAAGGGCCGCGCATCAAGTGGAATTTTCAACGAGTATCGCCTACCTGCTCCCACCGGACATGCTTGACGTCGGTCGAGCCCACCCCGAGCTGCTGGGCGAAATCGAGCATGCGGGCGTCATCGTCCGAGATGGGCACGAAGCCGGCCTTTTTGCGCGCCGTGTTGAGTTTCTCGACCATGTAGGCGTCGAGAATGACCGGATCGGCGCTCATCAGCAGGCGCGGCTCCGAGGCGGTATAAAGCGAATTGAAATAGGGGCCGCCGATAAACTGATACAGCTGCAAGCTGACAATATTGAGCGCCCAGCCTTCGCGGAGTTCGGGAATGGCGGACATCTCAGCGACCGCCGCCGGCGCGGTCGCCGGGCTTTTGAAGAAACGGAACGTATTGCTCGCGTTCCAGAGGGTCGCGTTCACCAGCGCGCCATTGATCCCGAGCACAGGATGGTCGGTGTAAACCGGCAGGTTGATCCAGAAATCAGCATCCAAAAACAGGGGCGTGGCGAGGAAGCTTTTGCGATCTTCCTCCGTGGTGGTGGTGGACTTGCCCCCTGCGGCCATTTCCACCGCGCGATCATTGGTCACCGGATCGAAACGCGACGGCAACGGACTGTCGTAGAACCACACCGGGTCGTAAAATTTGCCCGACTCGAGCACATAGACGGGATGCCCCGGAAACGGCACCACTCCCGTGGCCAGCGACGGCAGGAAGCCCGTCAGACGCAGCCGCAATGGATTCAATCCGACCAGGAAGATATTTTCGCTCGCAAAGCCGCGTTTCTCGAGGGCGACAATAATGCCGCGAACCAAGCCGAAAGGCGTGGCCAGGCCGGGACCAGAATCGGCGTAGATCTTCAGCCCCACTTTTTTCTTCGCTCCGGGCACCAGTTTGTGGCCCAGGGTCCGTTCATAATTCTGGAAAAGCTGTTCAACCGCGTAGCGGTAGTCTCCTTCGCTGAAATCACTCAGCTTGTGCTCCCAGACCGGGGAGGCTGGGGCTGCTTTGTCAGCAGCGAAGGCCGAACCACCCCAAACCAGGGCGAGAGCAAGAATTGTTTTCTGCAGGTATAAACGCATGGGAAATGATGCACGGTCGATCAACGAGAAAGGCCGCGCAACTTGACAGACACCGTCGTCGGTTAAAAGTTTAATCTTCCCGCCAAGCCGGGACTATTTATGCCCATTGCCACCCAATCCATTTGCCCTGTGATGATCGACCTTCTGCCCAGCTAAAAGCCGCCCGTTTCGCCCCTCCCCGTCCCCGCTCCTTCTTCTCCGCTCCGTGCCTGTCATAAAAGCCAACAGCCTCCGCGACCTCAAAAAGCGCGTGAACATCCACGATGTCGTGGGCCGCGTCGTGACATTGCGCAAAGCCGGCGGCGCCCGGTTCAAGGGATTGTGCCCGTTTCACTCCGAGAAAACGCCTTCGTTCAACGTTTCCACCGACAAGGGGTACTACAAGTGTTTTGGCTGCGGGAAAGCCGGTGACATCATCAACTTTGTCATGGAAACCGAGGGTTTGCAGTTCACGGAATCGGTTGAAGCCATCGCCCAGCGGTTCGCGGTCACCCTCGAATACGAGGAAGGTTCGGGGGGGCCGACGCGCGAAACCCGTTCCTTGCGTCAGGAGATTTTCGACATTCACGATCTGGCGGCGGACTATTACCGGCAGGCCTTCCTCGCGAAAACCCCGCACGGGGATTTCATCCGCAATTACTGGACCCAGAACCGCCGTTTCACGCCCGAGCTAGGCGAGGATTTCAAGATCGGTTTCGCCCCGCCGGAGGACTCCGGGCTCGCGGCGGTGTTGCTCAAAAAAGAATTCACCGAGGACGCACTGCGTCAATGCGGGCTGTTTTTCACGCGCGACGGAGCCGTGCTGACGATGGGGGCGATGCGCCCGCGCTTTCGCGGCCGGCTGATGATTCCGATTCGCGACCACCAGGGACGCGTCGTGGCCTTCACCGCGCGCCAGCTCGAGCTCACGCCGCCGGATGATCCGGCGCGCGAGGCCAAATACGTCAACTCCCCGGAAACCCCGATCTTCACGAAAAGCAACCTGCTCTTCAATCTCGACCGGGCGCGCACGAACGCCGGCGAAGGCCACCCCTTCGTGCTCGTTGAGGGCCAGCTCGACGCCCTGCGTTGCTGGAGCATCGGACTCAAGACCGCCATCGCGCCGCAGGGCACCTCGATCAC
>JANYDX010000312.1 GCA_025363395.1 Verrucomicrobiota bacterium | reverse complement strand
AAGCTTCAGGGCTATTCAGGAAACGACCGCGCCCGTAGGCCGAGCCGCAAATTCTTCCCGATTGCGGTAAATTGATCAGCGCAGATTAGCGGTTAATAAAATCCGGCATCATGGCTTTAATTTCCACCCGACTTCACTTGAGCGCGGAGAAATCGGTGGGCGCGAGGAAGACCGACTTCACGCCGTCCTTGATCAGAATTTTTCCGGCAACTTCGGAGGCGGTACGGACCTTGATCCATTCGGCGTCAGCCTGAAAGTCAGCCCAGGATTTCGTCGCGGCTTCGCGAGTGTCGTGGGCCAGGATGTAGACGAGGGTGTGGCCCGCGCCTTTGTCGGCGTCGGTCGGATGCCAGTACTGGAGATTCTTCATGCCATGACGGGCGAACAGCTCGACGGTGTGATCGCGGAACCGGGCGTCGAGCGTCTCGAGCTTGCCCTCGTTGGTCGTGTACGTGCGGAGTTCGTATACATGCGGACGTTGTCCCAGCGTGTGGGGGGCGGGGGAATAATCAGTGAGAGCCAGAAAGATTGATTCCACGCCGACGACGAGCGGGCCGCTGGCTTCGCTCGCTTTTTGTACGGTTTTCCATTCGGGATCGCTGCCAAAATCCTTCCATGAAGCCTGCGCCGACTCGCGGCTTCGGTGCTGCAGGACGTAGTAGAGCTTGTTGCCATCCTTGGTATCCAAGGGTGTCCAGTAACCGACATTCACCATGCCGTGCCGCTCAAAGAGTGCACAAGTATGCTCGCGAAAACGGGTCAGCAATTCCGGCAGTTTGCCCTCGTGGGCGGTGTAGACCCGGAGTTCAAAAACCGGCGCGGGCGGCAGCGCGGCAGAATAGCCGGTAGCCGCGAAGGAACCGGTGAGAAGAAGCGTAACAAGACCGAGGAGGTTTTTCATGGGGTACAGGCAAGCGAAAACCAAACCGGAATTTTTGCCAGAAAAAGCCACGAAAGAGCGCAATAAGCCAGAGGTGCAAAAGCCGGCGGATTCGACTCACGAAATGGGCACGAACTTACGGGACGGAAAAAGGCGCTCCCCTTTCAGAGAGCGCCGGAAATTCACGGTTCGTCAGGAATAACGCGTCCGACCCTTTAGACTTCAGGGCAGATCGGTTGCGCCCATCAGGTAGCGGTCGCATTCGCGGGCGGCGCCACGGCCTTCGTTTATGGCCCACACCACGAGACTCTGACCGCGGCGGCAGTCGCCGGCGGCAAAGACACCCTTGAGGCTCGTCGTGTACTTCTCGTGCTCCGCCTTGACGTTGGAACGCGCATCGGTCTCGACGTTGATCTCCTTGAGAATCGTCTGTTCAGGCCCAAGGAAACCCATCGCCAGCAGCACGAGCTGCGCGGGACGCGTCTTCTCCGTGCCGGCAATTTCCTGCGGCACGAACTGGCCCTTCTCGTTTTTGCCCCACTTGATTTCAACGGTGACCAACTCCTTCACGTTGCCCTGCGCGTCGCCGATGAACTTCTTCACCGTGGTGACGTACACGCGTGGGTCGGCGCCAAACTTCGCGGCGGCCTCTTCCTGGCCGTAATCCATCTTGTAGGTCTTGGGCCACTCGGGCCAGGGATTGTCCGCGGCGCGCTCCAGCGGCGGCTTCGGGAGAATTTCAATCTGGGTGATGCTCTTGCAACCATGGCGCATCGAGGTGCCGACGCAGTCCGTGCCAGTGTCACCGCCGCCGATGACAATCACGTCCTTGTCCCTGGCATGAATCGCGGCGTGATCGGACCCGCCCTCGAGCACGGCTTTCGTGTTCGCGGTGAGGAACTCCATCGCAAAGTGCACACCCTTCAGGCTGCGGCCCTCGATGGGCAGATCGCGGGGCTGCGTGGCGCCGGTGCACAGGATGGTGGCGTCGTAGTTTTTCTGGAAAATCTGCGGCTCAATGTTGTCGCGATCACCTGTGCCGATGTAGGCGTTGCAGATAAATTTGATGCCTTCCTCCTCCATCAGCTTGATGCGGCGGAGGACAACTTCCTTCTTGTCGAGTTTCATGTTCGGGATGCCGTACATGAGCAAGCCGCCCGGACGGTCAGCGCGTTCGAACACGGTGACGGTGTGCCCGACGAGATTCAACTGCGCGGCCGCGGAGAGACCCGCCGGACCGGAGCCGATGACGGCCACCTTCTTGCCCGTGCGAACCTTCGGGGCCGAGGGCACAACCCAGCCCTCATCCCAGCCCCGATCAGTGATGGCGGCCTCGATGTTCTTGATGGTGACGGGAGGATTGTTGATGCCGAGCACGCAGGAGCCTTCGCAGGGCGCCGGACAAACGCGGCCGGTGAATTCCGGGAAGTTGTTCGTCTTGTGCAGGCGGTGGAGGGCTTCCTTCCACAGGCCGCGATAAACGAGATCGTTCCACTCGGGGATTAGGTTGTTGATCGGGCAGCCGGAGGCCATGCCGCTGATGATTTTCCCCGTGTGGCAGAACGGAACACCGCAATCCATGCAGCGCGCACCCTGCTGGCGGAGTTTTTTCTCCTCCATGTGATGGTGGAATTCCTTCCAGTCGTGCGTGCGCTCGACCGGAGTGCGGTCGACCGGAGTTTCGCGCAAATATTCAATGAATCCAGTTGGCTTGCCCATGGTGTGTGAAAAATGATTTGTTAACCACTAACGTCCACTATGCCCCACTAATGACTGAATAAGTGAAAGACATTATTCTGCGGATCGGATTAGTGTCCAGTAAGTGGGGATTAGTGGTTAATCAAAATAAGGGGTTGGTTTTCAGTTGCCGCCGACCCTGGAGAGGTCGCGGGCGTTTTCTTCGAAGGCGGCCATGACGGCTTCGTCGCCGGTGAGACCCTGGGTCTGCGCGCGGTCGATGCAGGCGAGCATGCGCTTGTAGTCCTTCGGCAGGATCTTGACGAACTTCGGCACGGTGAGGTCCCACTGATCGAGCAGTTCCTTGGCGCGTTTGCTCTTGGTGTAGTTGAGGTGGTTTTGCACGAGCTGCCGGACTTCCGCGATTTCCGCGGCGGTCTCAAGTTTCTCGATGCCGACCATCTGCGGGTTGACGCGCTGGGCGAAGTCGCCGGTCTCGTCGAGCACGTAGGCGATGCCGCCCGACATGCCGGCACCGAAGTTGCGGCCGGCGCGACCGAGGACGACGACGCGGCCGCCGGTCATGTATTCGCAGCCGTTGTCGCCGATTCCCTCAACAACGGTGTCGACGCCGGAGTTGCGGACGCCGAAACGTTCGCCCGCCAAACCGCAGAGATAAACCTCACCGGCGGTCGCACCGTAGAGCGCGACGTTGCCGATGATCATGTTTTCCGCGGCCTTGAAGTTTGCGGAGGTCGACGGATAGATGATCAGCTTGTCGTTCGAGAGGTTCTTGCCGATGTAATTGTTGGTGTCGCTCTTGATGGAGAGCGTTATGCCGCGGGTCACGAACGTGCCGAAGCTCTGATCAGTGGATCCCTTGAAGTGAAGGCGGATGGTGTCGTCGGGCAGGCCCTTGGCGCCGTGCTTCTTGGTCACCTCGTAACTAACGATGGTGCCGGTGACGCGGTTGACATTGCGGATCGGCATCTCGGCGACAATTTTTTCGCCGCGCTGGATCGCTGGTTCGCAGAGATCAAGGAGCGTCGTGACGTCGAGCGAGCGGTCGATGC
>JANYDX010000007.1 GCA_025363395.1 Verrucomicrobiota bacterium | reverse complement strand
CCCCATGATGGAGTGGCAAATCTGGCTTACTTTTCTTATACGAAGTTTCCTGTCTCAGATCATGCTGAGCGATCCTTGTATTATTTTTATTGGCCCGTTTACAAGGTTCACCGCTTAATTGGAGCGCAGCGCCACAACTTCGATCGCGATCCACCGGTAGATGATCCGAACGCTTGAATTGTTCACGTCGGCCGATGAATCCGCGAGTTTGGCTGTCCGTCTTAAGCTTATCGTTTTTATGGCTCTGTAGTCGTGCGACTGACCAAACTGGAGCGGCTTCGGTTTCCAGCGAAAATCCGGTCGATGAAATCTCCTCTGGTGAGACGGTGGCACTGGTCGGAACCATCACCGCCGCCTCTGCATGGGGAGCACCGAATTTTGGCGAGACGCCCGAACAGGATAAAAAAGAGTCTTATTTTATATTATCAACGACTCGTCCGATCAGGATGAAAGACACCGATGGCAGTCGGTTGCCTGACACCGTACAGGTGCAACTGATTTTGTCGGGCGCGAGTGGGGACTTTCATTCGGAAATTAAAAAATATGCCGAGGGAACGAGCATCGAGGTGACGGGGAAAGCCTATCCCGCGACGACGGGCCATCATCACGAATCAATTGTTCTAAATCTGGAAACGGTGAAAAAAGCATCTGGACCTTGGCTTGCCGTGAACTCAGACGACAAAGCATTTTTTCGAGCGTTGAAGACGGCTGTGGTGAATGACGTGTTACCGATTTTTTTCTGGTCGTAAATTTTGCCGAATTGGGATCGTAGGGATTTTTGGGGTTGGACCGGACTGGCATCGTATTTTGTCACCAAATTGCCGCGCTCTGATCGTAGCTACGATGGCACGGGTCGGCCGACGCTGTTCGGGGTGGATTGTCTTACGATGGGAAGGTGGATTTTTCGCTCAGCCGATTTCCCGTCGTATGTATTCCGACCCATGCGGTCGTAAGGTTTGAACCGGGCTGTGGTCGTAACGGTTGTTTCGCGAACCATTCTTACGATGAGATCGCGGTTTTCCTGCACTTGCCGCTTTGCTGTCCTCCTTCGCCAAGGCTTCGGAGGACACAGTCGTAAGCGTTTCGACCGATGCCGCCGTAAGGTTTTGAGCCACGCTCCGGTCGTAATGCGACCGGAGTGGCGCTTCGGCTCGGCTCAGGGCCGGCCAGCTGGGATGACGGTGGGAGGCTTTTACGATGCCGTGATTGCGGTCATCGCCTCATGGAAGGATCGCCCGAGTACTTGCACGTGGAAGTCGATGGCGTTGCCGCTCAAGTTTCGATCCGGCCAGCGCCAATAGCTTTCCTTTGCGATGAGACCGGGGAAGTCGGGCACCAAATAGTTGCCGCCGCCGGTTGCGACCAGCCGATGTCCGCGTTTTTCGAGCAGCGTGGCCAAATCCGCTTTTCTGGCGTCGCGGATTTGTTCGCGGGTCCAACTCGACTGGGCTCGTGGCAGGCACGCTGGCCCCGGTTGCGTGGCATCAGAGGGGGGCATCACAGTCTTTCCTCCAGTGGGGTTGAATGAGGACCCGGTTGACTTGCTTCAAATCGACGATGCGGGTCTGGTCGCGCACGGTCTCGATGAGCGAGGAGACGCAGAGATTTTTCGTGCGCCGCAAGAGACCTTCGCCAGAGCGCACGATGAGAGCGAGCGCGTCGGGGGTGAAGGTGTTGTGCCCCAATCCGGCACGGTCGAGTTCCGCCAAAATAAACGCCTCGATCGCTTCGGGCCCGAGGCGCGGGAGCACGACGGAGTAGGTAACGCGGGAGCGGATTTCCTCGTTTTGCACGAGGGCGAGGGTTTGCAACAGCGGAGGCTGCGCGATGAGCACGAGGTTGTGCGAGCGCGGAAAATCCTCGAAGAGGAGCCGCAGCTTGCGCAAACATTCAGGCATCATCAGATGCGCATCGTCGATGATCGGCACGAGCATTTTCCCAGCGCGATGCACGCGAAAAGCCTCCTGCACGAGCAACCGTTCGCAGTGGTGATCCTGGCCGTTGAACTCGATTTGGAAAGCAGCGCAGAGGATGCGCAGCGTGTTGTGATACGTGTGGAGCGTGCGGTTGACGACCGGCGTGATGAGGCGTTTGGGGTCGTGCGTGAGCAGCATTTCCTTGAGCACACTTTTCCCGGTCCCTGGTTCGCCGAGGACCAGGCACAGTCCGCCCTGCTGGGCGTGGACCTTGAGGATGTCGAAGATTTCCTGTTGGTGGGTGAGCAGCGTAAACGTCTCGGCCGCGAAGGGATTTTTCTGGAGACCGAAGTGGGCGCGGATCATGGAAGCACCTCCGGATTCGGCTTTCTGTCATTCGCGACCGCGTTGAGCGGCCGAGCCTCGCCCATGCGTTCGCCTTTGTAGTACACGATGACACGAGTGGACGGACTGCGGCGCTCGAAGCGGATTTGAATCGTGCGGTCCGGCAGATGACGTGGAGCCTCAAAGCGAATCGCCTTGAACGAAAAAGTATTGTCGGTGCGCACGTGGCGCTCCTCCTCGACGTAGAACTGCTCGTCGTTGGCTTCATTCGGCGGGAGGAAACGCACCCGGCTGCGGTCCATCGCGTAACGGTCCAGCGGACTCATCCCGAGGACGGAGTGGAGTTGCGCGTTGTAGTGTTCCTCAACCCACGCGATGAACTGGCGGTTGAGCGCTTCCAGCGAGGACAGGTCGAGGGTCCGGGAGAGGAACTGATCGCGGGTCGTTCTGAAAAATCGTTCCACCTTTCCCTTGGCCGCACCGTCGCGCACCGGCGTGTGATGGAGCAGGCAGCCGACGCGGGCGCAGATCTGGATGATTTCCTTGGAGGAATAAATCGAACCGTTGTCGACATACAGCGAGACGGGCACACCGCGTTTGTAGAAGGCGGCACGAATCGCCTCGATGAGAGTGTCGACATTTTCGGCACAGAAAAATTGTCCATGGCAGCAGACCCGCGACGCATCGTCGACGAAGGCGATCAACCGGGTCTGCACTTTGGTTCCGGCGTGAGTGACGGGCGGGCCGTACAGCGTATCGGCCTGCCACATGTCATTGGCATGGGCCTTGGCGAAGGCGAGCCGGTGCTTGTTCTTGCAGTCGAGGTCGGGCTTGAGCATTTCAAATTGTTTCACGAGCCGGGAAAAGGTATTCGGCGCCACCTGCGAGCGGGTGAGCACACCTTGCTCGATGCACAGCCGGTACAACATGGAACGTTTCGGCGTTTGGCCGTGGAGTTTGGGCAGGACCGCGGCGATCGCTTCCAGTAAAACCTCCGCGCTGACCTTGCGAATCTTGCCCTTGTCGGCGCGGGTGGCGTTTTGGAGCGCGGTGACGCCGTGCTTTTTATAGTGGGAGTACCAGGTCTGGATCGTCCGCCAGGTGAACTGCCGGGTGTGACCGTCCTCGTCGGTGAAGGTCGTGGCGGCGACCGCTTTGATGCGGGCCTGGATACAATGGCCTTCGGCCATGTCGATCGCGCCGAGGACGCGCATTTTCAAATAGGAGGTGGAATGGTGCATGGGAATTTCCGCGGGGAGTTTGACTGTGCCCCCGCAGTCAATCCGGCAGGCCGGCTCGGCGCGCAGCGTGTTTTCGTGTTGCCGGTGGATCGTGATTTTTCCCGGGCAAAACGGTGCGGACTAAATTCGGACGGAAAAACGCGGGCGAGGGCGGGCCGCGAATGCGGCGGTTCTGGGCGGCTCGCGCGATTTAGCCGAGGAGCGGGCGTTGAAAATGCCACTGGTACGCGGTGAGTGCGCAGGTGGGCGGCGCAAAGACTTGTTGGAGATGTTCGAGCGTTTGCCGCAGCGGATCACGCTGCGGGCTGACAGGTGCCGGGTGTTCGCGGCCGATCAGGCTGCGCCATGCGTCCTGCCGGTGCCGACACCGGCGGATCAGGCCGTAGATTGCTTCCAGGGAGAAGGGCAGGCGGAGGAATTCTGCGGCGGATTTGATTGTCGCCCCCGCGAGGAGTTTGCGCAGCAGCGCCCACAGGAGTGTGGCGTTGAAGGTGTGGCGCGGTAGCACGCTCGCCAGAAACAGCGGGAAGGTTTTGCCACAACCCCCGCGCTGGCCGCGATCCGAACAATACGCCCGCTGGCCCCGGGCGATCTGCCCGGCGACCACGCTCGGATCATTGCCCCGCAGGACGCTGTGACGGTTCAGGGTGCCTCGCCGCTGGCAGTGCGGACAGCACCGCTGCTTGAGCGCAAAAGCGCGGCACTCAACGCATCCTCATCACGTATGAACTCAACCGGGGTAGAAGGCATAGTCTGCCTTCCTGCCCGAAGCCCCACGCCAGAAGCGAGGCTTTTCCCTGCGGCACTCCCCAACCACGGGACTCGGTTATATAGGGAAGGAGAAATAAAGTGGGGACGGCACTGACGGTACTCTCCACCACACTCCCACCGTAAACCCACTCGCAGGTATGATTTCACCTCGGCTCAAACACGGCATTTCTTACGACGGCACTCCGGGCGGTAACAGGTGAAGCCGGGGGTGCGGGCGAGATAGCGGAGGGCGAAGCGGAGGTCGGAGAGCATAACGAGAACAGGGCTGAAAGACTGAAGAGCTGAAGGGAAAGCAGAAGGGAAGTAGTGAGTGTCAAGTAGCGGGTAGTGAGCAGAGTACGGCGAGGGCTGCGTCTGAAAGTGAGATGGAGATTAGAAGTGTTTTGTTATGCTCGCTGGTCGCTACTCGATGCTCACTACTGGCTAACTATTCCGCCCGTAGCGCGACCATGGGATCGACCTTGGTGGCGCGGCGGGCGGGGAGCCAGCAGGCGACGAGCGCGAGCAGGATCAGAACAAACCCGGCGATCGTGATGCTGGCGAAACCGCTGGCTGCGAGACCGGGCATGGTGGAGTTTAAAAAACGGGAAAGACCGATTGCGCCGATCAGTCCAAGTAAGGCTCCGCCCAAAACCGGACGCATGCCTGCACCTAGAATGAGACGCGCAATATCGCCCACCTGCGCGCCGAGCGCCATGCGGATGCCGATTTCAGTGGTCCGCTGGGCGACGAGGCGGGCGATGACACTGTAGATGCCGAGTGCGGCCAGAAATAATCCGAGCAGGGCGAAACCGACGAGTAGCTGATTGATGGCCTGCACGTCCGCCATGCTGCGCCGGATGAAGGCGGTGACGGGCATCAATTCCTTGACCGCCAGGTCGGGGTCCAGTTCGTTTACCGCCGCGCGAATCGATTTCAGCAGGGTCGCCGGTGGCACGCCACACCGGACACTGAGGGCCACATAGCTCCAGGTGGATTGTGACAACGGGATATAAGTTTGGAAAGTGGCCGAGGCATTGCCGAGATTCAGGAAATGCACGTCTTCGACTACCCCGATAATTTCCATCCACACTGGATTTTTTTCATCATAGGCGAGGCGGCGGCCAACCGCATCCCCACCGGGAAAAAGGACGCGGGCCATGGTTTCGTTGATGATGATCACATGCGGCGAATTGCTCCGGTCGGTCGGGGAGAAATTTCGTCCGCGCAGCACATGGGTTCCCATGGTATCAAAATAACCGGGAGTGACGCCGTTGATCGGCGCTCCCAGTTCGTTGCCCGATGCCGGTGGCGGCTGCCCTTCAACAATGAATCCATTGCCTGAGGGAAAACCAAAGGCCGGCACATCATAACTGATCGCGGCGGCGGAAACTCCGGGCAAGGCGGATACGCGCTGCTGAACTTTTTCGTAGAACTGCATCATGCGCTCCGTGTCGGGATAGCGCGCCGCCGGCAGCGAAAGAATGCCGCGCAGCATCGGAGTGGGATTCCATCCGGCGCTACGGTGCAGCAGTTGATCGAGTCCCCGTACAAAAAAAACGGCGCCGGAAAGAAGGACGAGTGCGAGAGCGAACTGGGTGACAATGAGCATCTGGCGGAAACGGTTTTGGGAACGATCACCCGTGGAGCCACGCGTTCCACTCTTAAGCGCATCGTTCACCCGCACATTTGAAATCAGCCAGGCGGGGGCGACCCCGAAAAAGATGCCGGTGAACAACGCGGTGCCGAAGGCAAAAAGCATCAGGTGCCAGTCCAGGACGAAGTTCAATTCCGAGCCGCTGGCGCTGAATTGCCGGGCCATCCAGTCGTTGGTCCAGACCGACACCAGCAGACCGAGGGCGCCGCCGGTCGCGGCGAGGAGGCCGCACTCCGCGAGGAGCGGCCGGATCAACTGCGCTCGTGAAGCGCCCAGCGCGCCCCGGATGGCGAACTCCCTTGCCCGGGCGATGGCGCGTGCCATCAGCAGATTTGCGAGGTTGGCGCAGGCGATGAGAAGCACGAAAGTAGAAAGACTGATCAGCATGTAGGTGATCTGGCGCCCCGTGCCTTTGAGGTCGGGCAGGAGAGAGACCGCCCGCAGCGTTCGCCCCTCGTATTCCTTCTGATCGATGACCGTGAGGGCCGTGGCAATTGCGTTGAACCGGGGCGCGGCCTGGACGGCGGTGAGGCCAGGAAGATAACGTCCGATCATACCGTAAGCGTGATCCACCCGATCGGCGATTTCCTCCGCGGTCAAAGCCAGTGGCCGGTAGATTTCGGCGGAATTGAGAGCCCGGGGATCATTGGCCATCGCCGGGGCCACGCCGATGATGACGTTGGGCTGGCCGTCGACCCGCACGGTCCGGCCGATGATCTTGGGATCGCCATTAAAATGCGTTCGCCAGAAATTGTAACTGAGAATGATCACCTGATTGCGGCCGGGAGTGTCTTCCTCGTGGAGGAATTCGCGCCCCATTTCCATGTTTAGGCCCAGGATGCTGAAGTAACCGGCGGATGCCCGCAGTGAGTTGAGCACCTCGGCCGGGCGGTTTGGTTCGGCGAGGGTGAAGCTCCAAGGGCGGAAGCACGCTACCCGTGCGAAATCCCTGCTCTCTCGCTCAATTTCGATGAAATGTGCCGGACGGTTTCCGCCGGCCTGTCGTTGCGCATCGATGCGTTCCAGGCGGAAGAGACTGGCGGAGTCGGGAAATTTCAGCGGCTGAAGTACCAGCGAGTTGACGATGTTGAACATCGCGGTGTTGAGCCCGATGCCAAGGGCGAGGGTCACGAGTGCGACCACAGTGAAGCCCGGGGTGCGCAGCAGTGAACGAAAGCCGAATTTCAAATCAGAGAGCATGGAATGCAAAGCTCAGAGATGATCGTAGGTTTGCCCGCGGTTTCTCGCCGTTGGGCATCAAGGTTGTTGTTCGAGGTGGATGGAGCCGTTGACAGTTTGAGCGTCCAGGGCGGCGCGGCCGTCGCCGATTTTGCCCGAGAGGTTGCGCCCGTGTTTGCTTTTGCCGGACCCCAGGGGAAAATCGCAGTCGATGCGGCCGTTGACCACGGAGCTGTGGAGTTGGAAGCCGGCGTCGCTGGGAAGGGTTACATTTATCTGCCCATTAACGGTCTCGAAGCGGAGTTTCTGCTGAGAGTGGCCATTGGTGATCTTCGCTTTGATCGAACCGTTGACCGTCTCGAGGGAAACGTCACCGCCGAGTCCGGTGGCGTGGATGCTGCCGTTGACGGTTTCTCCGTGAACGGATCCATTTACGCCGCTGAGGGTGACGGCTCCGTTGACTGATGCGATTCTCGCCAGGACGGCGGAGGCGGGGAGGGTGAGTTTAAACCGGACGGCGCCGCGGACGTTGTTACCGAAAAAGAAACTGCCCGGCCGTTTTGGGAGGCGGACCTTGATGACGGCGCGTGCTGAGGTGAGATCGATGGACAGGTCGATGAGTTTCAATTCCTCGTCGGTCGCGGCGCTTTTTTCTCCCTCGATCAGGATTTCGTTTTTGTCCCAGGTGTGGATATCGACGTCGCCGTTGATGTTTTCGAGGATGACCTCGCCGGAAGGGTTGAATTCACCGGTGCGGGTGAAGTTTTCCCTGGACGAATAATTATTGGCGTGGCCGAGGCTGGCGGCGACGAAGACGAGGGCGGCGAAGGCAAAGAAGCGTAGTTTCATGAGAGGGAAATGGGGGTGTTTTTGAGGAAATGGACTAGTCGGAACGCAGCGCGGTCATGGGATTGACGCGGGTGGCGCGGCGGGCGGGAAGCCAGCACGCGAGGGCGGCGGTGGCGAGGAGCACGAGCACCACGCCAGGAAGCGCGACCGGATCGAAAGCCTTGACCCCAAAGACCACGCGGGAAAGACCAACGGCCAGGGCAATCGCCAGCACCAGGCCCAGGCCTAGTCCGATCAAGGTGAGGCGGAGACCTTCGCGGGCGACCAGTTGAAGGATATTTTTTCCAGTGGCGCCGAGGGCCATGCGCACGCCGATCTCGCGCGTGCGGCTGGTCACCCCGTAGGAAACCACCGCATACAAACCGAGGATCGCGAGCAAGAGGGCGAGGCCGCCTTGGATACCTGCGAGAGTGGCGCCAATACGCAGCGGCATGAGCGCCATGTAGCTGTTGGCCAGGTGATCGTCGAAGGTCGTGAGATCGTACACGGGCAGGTTGGCGTCCAATCTGTTGACGGCGTCTCGAATGCTTTTTGTGAGTGCGGCTGGATTGTCAGTGGCCCGCACGATGAGCGTGGCTGGCATGCTGTAACGCTGCGCAAAAGGAAGGTAGAAATACGGACGCGCCTCCTCGGTAAGCATCACATATTTGCCGGTCGCCACGACACCCACGACCTCGATCGACGGACTGTTGGCCGAGTCGAGGTGGAAGTGTTCGCCGACAGCGTCTTTGCCGGGCCAGATTGCCTTCGCCATGGCCTCGTTGATCACGGCGACCATCGGGCCGCGGGCGTCATCTGTTTCCGCCAGGTCACGGCCACGCAAGAGGGGGACGCCCATCATGTGAAGGTATCCGGGATGAACGCCGGAATGGCTGATCGCGAGTTGGTTTTCATTCAGGTGGGCGGTCGGATTGTCGGGAAAAGCGTTGGCGATTTTGATGCTGTTGGTGAACGGAACGTGTTGGGCGAATGTGGCTGATTCCACTCCCGGAAGGGTGAGCACTTCGTCGAGCAATTGCTTTTGGAAACGCACGGCGCGTTCCTTGTCGTATCCCTGTAGTTCGACATCGGTGGAGACCATCAATAGGCGTTCGGGACGAAAACCGAGTTTGAGATCGGTCGCGCTGTGGAGGCCGCGAAGGAACAGTGCGGCGGCGATCAGGACGACGCACGAGACCGCGACCTGGCCGATGACGAGAAGATTGCGCAGACGATGGCGTCCGCCGCCGACCTGCCGGCCGGAGCCCTGCTTCAGGCTTTCATTCAGGTCAACGCGAGAGGAGCGCAGTGCGGGCATGAGGCCGGATGCGACGCCGGCGATGAGCGAGATGGCGGCGGTAAAGAAGAGGAGTCCGCTCCCCGGCGCCTGATCGCTGCGGATTGGCACGTCACCCTTGGGCACAAACTGCTGAAAAAGTCCTCCACTCCACACTGCGAGCAGATAGCCCACGACGCCGGCGAGTATGGCCAGTACCAAGCTCTCAATGAGCAACTGGCGGATGAGGCGGCTGCGGGAAGCGCCGAGAGCGGCGCGGACCACGAGTTCTTTTTCGCGACCCAGCGCGTGGGCGCCCATGAGATTGGCGACGTTGGCGCAGGCGATCAGCAGTACAAGTAGGACGAGACCCGAGAACAAGCCGACGAACACGGGCATGAAGTCCGTGAGCGACGGATCGGGCCGCGCGTGTTGTTCGGCCACGGCCTGGAAGCGTGAGTTGCGGTGATCGCCAGGGAAATCTTTTTTGAACCGCTGTGCGAAAACGTCGAGTTCGCCATTGGCCTGGGCCAGTGTCGCCTTCGGCTGAAGGTAGGCGAGCAGACGCCAAGCCTTGGCGCCGCGGTATTTGAAGAGAGCATCACCGCTTGAATGGATTTGTGAGAATGCCCCCGAGGATACAAACAGGCCGGCGGAGATTGAATAGGTGAAGCTCTCGAAGTCCGGCCGCAAAACTCCGACGACGGTGAACGGCTTGGCGTTGATCAGGATGTTGCGGCCGATGACGGCGGGATCGCCGCCGAAGCGGGTCTGCCACATCCGATGCGTGAGAACTGCGACGGGAATTCCCGGAGGCATTTCGCCATCGGAAGGCTGCAGGGGCCGGCCGAGGGCTGTGGTGATGCCGTATTTTTCAAAGGCATCGGGTGTGACCGCTTCAATCCAGGTTCGTTGGGGTATCTGGCCCGGGATGCTGACATGCACCGGAAAAAAGAAGGAGGCGATGTGATTGGTCAGTGATTTGCTGCCGGCGCGAATGTCCTGGAAATCGAGAAAGGAAAGTCCGTGCGGCATGTTGAAGAGATCGCTGCGCTCAACGATCACACTGAGCCGGGCCGGTTCACGCACTTGCAGTGGCTGCAGAAAGATGGAACTGACGAGCGAAAAAATCTGCGTGTTGACCGCGATGCCGAGCGCGAGGGTCAGCACGACGGTCGCGGTGTAACCGGGGAATTTGATGATTTGCCGGAGAGCGTAGCGCAGATCGGAGAGCATGGGAGTAGGGAGAGGCGGTGCGCCAAAATTTAGTTACTCGACCGGGCCGAGGTGGGGATCAGGAACCAAAATTGGAGGAGCCTTTGCGGCCACTCCGCGTAGACCGGCTGTTCAAGCGTAGAGGTGTGGGCAGTTGCAATGGCTGCTGCGGGTGTGGCCTGCATCCGGGCGTTTTGGCCTGCCCCCAAGGGTATGATCGTGCAGGCTACACAGAACACTGCCACTGCGAGGGTGAAGAGACTGCTGCGAACCAGGCGGACGCGGAGGTCGCCGGTGGCGGAGCGAGACGGTTCGATGAGCCAGTTGTATTCGGAGCCAAGCATAGTGTGCTTTTGTATCGCACACGGAATGCCAAGGCGTCCGAGTGTTTCTATTCCTTGCTGGCTATGAATTAATGAATTTAAGGCCGGGGTGGGAATCAGGTCGGGCTTCTGAAAATGAAATTCGGCAGTCCCGATTCTGGGATGATTCAGTCTGCAGCGTGCGCAGCTTTTGACTGGTGTTGTAACTCGACCACGACATTCACGTCACTTTCCTTACGATGAAAAAATTCCTGATTGTTACCTCTTTTGTCCTCTCTTTTGCCACCACCGGAATGTTTGCCGCAGCAGTGACCGATCCGGTGCCAGCGTCGCCAGCTCCGACACAAAACACGCCAGTGAAAGCCGCTAAACATAAGCACAAGCGACACGCCAAGCATCACAAGAAGCATGAAGATACGACACCAAGCGTCACCAAATAAGGTCGCGAGTTTATCGTTCTGACTTTCGTCCTCCACCCTCGCTGATCTGCGCGGGTTTTTATTTATTTTGGTTCAATACCCCGGAGCTTGTTCCGGCTTGGTCGGAATGCAGGGGCCTGCTTGCAGGCGATTCTGCGGTTGGTCCGTTGACGGGCGTTCCGAATCGCCTGCAAGCAGGCTCCTACAAAAAACGACACGAAACAGAGGTATGGCGGGTTTGATCAATGCCCCGGAGCTTGCTCCGGGGATCTTTATTTGGCCCAGGTGTCTCGGAGCGTGATGGTGCGGTTGAAGATCAACCGGGCTCCGGTTCCCGCCTCGGGTGAATCCTTGTCCAAGGCAAAATAGCCGAGGCGCTCAAACTGGAAGCGGTCGTCTGCCTTGGCATTGGCGAGGGAGGGTTCGAGCTTGGCGGTGACAACCTCGAGTGAATTCGGATTCACGACTTTGAGGAAGTCGTCCTGCGCGGCGGGTTCGGCCACGTTGAAGAGGCGGTCGTAAAGACGGACTTCGGCGTCGATGCAGCGGCTGGCGCTGACCCAATGAATCGTGCCTTTCACCTTTTTGTCCGAATTGGGCTGGCCGGAACGGGTCGTCAGGTCGGCGGTGCAGCGCAATTCCGTGATTGTTCCGCTGGCATCCTTCACGATTTCGTCGAGCTTGATGATGCAGGCATATTTCAGGCGAACTTCACCGCCGGGTTTGAGCCGGAAATATTTCGGCGGCGGGACTTCGGCGAAATCTTCGGATTCAATGAAGATCTCGCGGGTCAGCATCACCGACCGGACGGTTGGGTTTTCATCCTGCGGATTATTGGTGGCCGTGCACTCGACGGTTTCATCGTCCGCAAGATTCGACAGGACGAGCTTGATGGGCTTGAGCACGCCGAGCCGGCGCTGGGCGGTGGCATTGAGTTCCTGGCGGACCGCATTTTCAAAGACGGCGATTTCCGTCAGCGAATCAAACTTGGTGACGCCGATCCCCGTGACGAATTGGCGGATGGCGCTGGCGGGAATGCCACGACGGCGAAGGCCGGAGAGCGTGGGCATGCGTGGGTCGTCCCAGCTGTTCACGACTTTTTCGTTCACGAGCTGGAGCAACTTTCGCTTGGAGACCAGAGTGTAGCCGAGGTTGAGTTTGGCGAACTCGTACTGATGGGGCAGGGCGCGCGGCAGGCCGAGGCTTTCGAGAATCCAGTCGTAGAACGGGCGGTGGTCGACGAACTCCAGCGTGCAGATGCTGTGGGTGATGCCTTCCAGATAATCGCTCAGGCAGTGCGCGTAGTCGTAGAGCGGATAGATGCACCACTTGGCCCCGGTGTGATGATGGGCAGTGTGGCGGATGCGGTAGAGCAAGGGGTCACGCAACCAGATGTTGGGTGAAGCCATGTCGATTTTTGCGCGGAGGGAGCGGGCGCCATTGGGGAATTCGCCCGCTTTCATACGCTCAAACAAGTTGAGGTTATCGGCAACAGTGCGGGTGCGGAACGGACTGTCTTTGCCGGGGTGGTCGGGTGCGCCGCGGTATTTCTCGGTGTCTTCCGGGCTCAGATCGCAGACGTAGGCCTGGCCTTTCCTGATGAGAGTGATCGCGTAGTCGTAGAGCTGGTCAAAATAATCCGAGGCGAAAAACGGCTCGCTGCTGATGCTCGGTGGAACCGGGGCGAGATAATAATCCGGCTGGCCGTTGACTGCGCCGAGGGTAGCAGTGGCGCCCTTGGGTTTGAAGCCCAGGCAATGGTCGGCCCAACCGGCGACAAGCCACTTAACATCGGCGATGATGGCATCGACATACTCAATGTCCTCCTTGGCCGGGTTGGTGTCGTCCATGCGGAGGTTGCACTGGCCCAGATTTTCGCGGGCGATGCCGAAATTCAGGCAGATGGATTTGGCATGGCCGATGTGCAGGTAGCCATTTGGCTCGGGCGGAAAACGAGTGACGATCTTGGGGTAGCGGCTGGCTGCGATATCAGTCGCGACGATATCGCGGATAAAGTCGGTGGGGACCGGCGCGGGAATGGTGGGATCGACGGACATGAACCGGCAAATTGGTTAATCCTCCGAGGCTAGGCAATGACGCAATTTTGAGGTACTCCGGATGGCCGCCGTGCGGCTGGCGGGTAGACACGCGGTTCGTGCGACAGCGCGATTGGTTAGCGGGTGGTTCGCGGTTCATCACGATCCATTCTGCCGCGGAGAGGTGCGAACAGCGGGCATCGTACCGCAATTTATCCGGCTCTCGGAAATCAACTTGCTTTGACGAAAGGCGACTTCGTGGCCTTGGCCCGGAATACGGGCGGGGTGCCTTCGGCGGACATTTCCTTGATGAGTCCGGTGATGTAAGGGATGAGCTGCTTTTTCCGGCTGACGACGCCGGGGAGATCGAAAATCTCGTCCTGCTCAACGTGGGCGTAGGAAATCCGGCGGATGAAATCCGGATCGCCTTTAACGAGCATGAGCGAATTTTGCGTGTTGATGTCGGTGACGAGCAGGCAGGCGAAGGCGAGACGTTCGTCGTTGCGGAGTTCAGCCAGGGCCCGGGCCATGGCCTTGGCGTGCTGCCAGAAATTATCGAAACCGAGCTCCTCGACTTGAGACACGGCAAAACGCACTTCGTCCTCGTCGTAGATTTTGAAATCGGAGCGGACGATCTTGTCCGGCGGACTGGCGAGGATCACCGAGCCCGAGCTGAAGATGAGTTTGGCCAATGCCTTGCCCTTGATGTCGGCGTGCGATTCAAGCCACGCGAGCATGTTGGCGTCCTTCTCGGTGGAGGTGGGACTTTGCAGCAACAGCGTGTCGGAGATGAGGCCAGACATCATCAACCCGGCGACGTCCGGTGACGGAGTCAGGCCATGACGGCGGAAGAGATCGGCAATGATGGTGCAGGTGGAGCCGACGGGTTCGTTGATGAAAAGAATGGGCTGCGGAGTCGCAATGGGGCCGAGCCGGTGGTGATCGATGATTTCCGTGATGGTGACTTCATCGGCGCCTGGCACGGCTTGCGTCAGCTCATTGTGATCAACGAGAACGATACGGGTGGGGACGGGTTTGAGCAGGTCGGTCTTGGTCAGGATGCCCTGAAGCGTGCCGTCCTCGCCGGTCACCATCATGGCGTGCGGGGAACTCGGGCCAAATTTTTTGCGGATCTCGGCGATGCGCATGTCGGCATTGAGGGTGGTAAATTTGCGTTCGACCAGGCACTCGATGGTGGAGGCGGTGCGGACGAACCACGCGGTCGTGGCGGTATCGTGCGGACTGACGATGATGCTGACGCCGCGGTCCCGAGCGAGGGCGACAATGCCCGGCTCCACCGGAAGATTGCCGCTGACGATCAAAGCGCGGATGCCCAGTTCGATGGCGCGTTGCTGGACGTCGTTCCGATCGCCGACAATAATGAGGGAGTTGCCCGCCGGGATGTTTTCCTTTTCGGAAATCGTCCAGAAAGTACGAATGTCCATGGCGCCAATGCGGACGAAAAGTTCTTCCAGCCGGTTTTCGTCGACTAAATGCAGCACGGAGGCTTTGAGCGATCCGACGATGCGGGCGAGGCTGCTGCGCACCTGGCGCATGGTGCGGGGTTCTTCGAGGCGCGGAATAAAAAAATGTCCGAGCTGCCCGAGGGTGAGCGTGCCGATGGCGCGGTTGCGGGTCGAAACCACTGGCAAAACCGTGATCGGCTTTTGGTCGAAGATGCGGAGGGCTTCCGCGCAGGTGGCGTCGGGACCAACCGACACGAGATCCGAGACCATCATATCATGTGCGCGGGGCGACACATCGCTGAGATAAAACGGCAGTGGCGAATGGAAGCGCCCAAGGATGGCGTCGATGCGGGCGTTGGAGTTTCCGCAACGAGCGGCGATGTAGCTGGATTCTCTCTGGGCTTCCTTGAAAGCGGCGTAGGCGATGGCGGAGCAGATCGAGTCCGCATCCGGATTTTTGTGACCGATGACGTAGGTAGGATGAGCTGTCGCCATGTTGTTGCCGACAGGATAGGTGGCTAAAAGCGCCGAGGTGAAGACATAAAAGAACCCGACCAGTCAAAGTCGGGTTCTTTGGGGCCAAGAACTGCGAGGAAACTCAGGGAGCGTTCTCTGCCAAGGTCCCCGTCAGAGTGCCGACGCCCGCCAAAGGCGTGGCGTACACCCGTGGGTTCAAGCTGGCATTGGAATTATACGGGATGGCTTGAAGCACGGAAACGCCCTTCTTGCCATTGTTGAGGGTGAGCTGGCTGGCTGTCTCGGTGAGATTGCCGTAAAACTGGACGTTACCGCCCAGAAAAGCGATATGTCCGCCGGTATCCTTGTAGACACCGTTGGTGGTGCTCCAAGTGCCGTCGGCGAGGAGCCCGCGCGTGAATGCCACCGGAGTGCTGGGGGCGTCGCTCATTCGCAACCCGCCCACGAACTCGAAACTTAACACCCGATTGGTCACGAAACTTCCATCCAGTACGCTGCGATCAGCGGGACTCACGATGGCGGCGGGATAACTGCCGCTGAATTGTGGGTCGTTCTTCGCGAAATAGAAATTCGGATCGGTGAGGATCCCGCGTTTGGCGAGAATTCCAGCCCACAGGAACGGCCCCGTTCCGCCCGTAACGGGGACGGGGCTTTGGGCGCTGATGGCAGCGGGATCGGGGAGACGATCATTGTTGTCCGCTGCATAAATCGTCGCGGCCTTGACGATTTCGCGGAGATTATTGGCGTCCACGGTGCGCTGTGCGGTCTCTCGGACTTTGCCGACGGTGGGGAAGATCAAAGCCGCCAGAATGCCAATGATGGCAATCACGGTAAGCAGCTCGATGAGGGTGAAACCTGACTGTGGGGAACGTGTTTTCATAGGTAAACGAAACGACGGCCCGCTGCGGGAAAAAGACTCTGAGTCACAAACGGCAAATACAAGTGTTTTCTCTAACTACCAGACTGGACAAAGGTGCGGGCTTTGCTGCAATACCTGCATCATGGTCGTTTATCTTGATGGTAAGTATGTCGATTCCTCCGAGGCCAAGGTCTCGGTCTTTGACCACGGTCTCCTCTATGGCGACGGTGTGTTCGAGGGTATTCGCATTTACCAAGGTAATATTTTCCGGCTGTCCGAGCATCTCGTGCGTCTTGAGCAGTCGGCGAAGGCCATCATGCTTACCGTGCCGTTGTCGCGCGAGGCCATGGCCGAGGCGGTGTGCGAAACCTGCCGGCAAAACAAGCTGGCCGACGGGTACATCCGTTTGGTGATCACGCGGGGTGCGGGCGATCTCGGTCTGGCTCCCTGGCTCTGCGAGAAGCCAACCCTGTTCATCATCGCGAGCAAGATTTCGCTCTATCCGCAGGAGCATTACGACAACGGTCTCAGCATTGTTACCGTGCCCACGCGCCGCATTTCCCACGATGCGCTGCCGCCGACGATCAAGTCGCTTAACTATCTCAACAACATCCTCGCCAAAATCGAAGCTCGGCAGGCCGGAGCGCTTGAAGCCATCATGCTCAACGCCCAAGGTTACGTGGCTGAATGCACGGCGGACAATGTGTTTATTATCGTGAAGGGCGAGGTCCTCACTCCGGCCGCATCAGCGGGCGCATTGAAGGGAATAACGCGCGGCACCATCATCGATATCGCGCGCGAGCTAAAAATTCCCCTGCGGGAAACGGAACTGACTCGCCATGACATCTGGTGTGCGGACGAATGTTTCCTCACCGGCACGGGCGCGGAGGTGATTCCCGTCGTCAAGCTGGACGGGCGGGTCATCGGCACCGGCAAGCCCGGTCCGATCACCGCGCGGGTGCTGGAAAACTTCCGCCGCAAGGTGCTCGTCGAAGGCACGCGAACCTGACGGCGATTTCCGTGTAAGCGCTTGCGTCCGCGTCGCGGCTGGCACATGCAATTGGAGGGGAAGGGAGGCTTCGGTCGGGGGCGATTTGCGTTTCCCGGGCAGGGCACTATTTTCTCTGCTTAATAATCATGGCCAACTCTCTCAAGTGCGACCTCTGCTCCAAGCCTGCTACGGTTCACCTCACCCAGATCGTCAATAGCAAGATTCACAAAGTCGATCTGTGCGAGGCCTGTGCGCAAGCCAAGGGTGTGACCGATCCCGGCGGTTTCTCGCTGGCCGACCTGTTGCTCAAGGCTTCGCTCAATCCGGAACCGACGGGCGACATCCGCTGCGAATCCTGCGGCTTCACCCAGCAGGATTTCAAGAAAACCGGACGTTTCGGCTGTCCCTCCTGCTATGAGCATTTCAGCCGCATGCTAGAGCCGATGCTCGATACCATGCACAAGGGCGTGACGCATACGGGCAAGATCCCCCAGCGTGCCTTGGAGCGCAAATCGCTCTACGAAAAGCTCACGCAGTTGGAGACCGAGCTCGATCAGGCCATCAAGGCGGAGCGTTACGAAGATGCCGCCCGGTATCGTGACGAACTTCACCAGGTAAAGCAGGCGAGTGGCCGCAAACAGAACGCCTGAGATGAAAATCAACGAGCTGATCGATTCCCATTCGGAGCTGACCGACACCGGCGCGAGCAAAAGCGCGGTTGTGCTCATGACGCGCATCCGCCTGGCCCGGAATCTGGCCAAGCATCCGTTCCCCGGCTGGGCCAAGGAAGCGCAGAAACGTGACATTCGCGATCAATGTATGCAGGCTGTGGCGGCCTTGCCTCAAATGAAGCGCGGCTTGGCGATTCCCGTGGAAAGCCTCGACGAACTGCAGAAACAAATTCTCGTCGAACGCCATCTCATCAGCCGTGAGTTGTGTCACGCGAAGTCCGGTTCGGGCATCGTGATCAGCAAGGACCAGTCCTGTGTGGTCATGGTGAATGAGGAGGACCATCTCCGCATCCAGGTGTTGCGGGCGGGTTACCAGTTCAAGAAAGTCTGGAACACCATCAACACCCTCGACTCCGATCTCGAGGAGCATATCGACTACGCCTTTTCGCCCAAACTCGGCTACCTGTCCGCGTGTCCCACCAATTTGGGCACCGCTATGAGGGCCTCCACCATGATGCATCTGCCGGCGCTCGTTATTTCCAGCCAGATGGAAAAAGTCGTTCGCGCGGTTAATCAGCTCGGCATGGCAGTCCGTGGATTGTTTGGCGAGGGCTCGGACGCCAGCGGCAGCATTTTCCAGATTTCCAACCAGACCACCCTGGGCGAGAGCGAAGATGATATCATCAAACACCTGAACGGTGTGTTGAACACCATCATCGAACAGGAATTGAATGCCCGGGAAAAACTGGTCGAGGGCGAACCAAACAAGCTTTCGGACAAGATCGGACGCGCCTTCGGCATCTTGCAAAACGGCTACCTGCTCAACTCCTCCGAGGCAATGAATCTGCTCTCGCTGATCCGGCTAGGGATCGACCTCGGCATCTTCGCCGACACCCAGCGCGCCGTGGTTGACCGTCTGCTGATCGAGTGCCAGCCCGGCCACGTCCAGCATGCTGCAAAGGGGGCGTTTGAACCCTCCCAACGCGATGTGCTCCGCGCCGAGAAACTGCGCATGGAATTTGCTAAAATGCCCGCACCCGACTTCAGTAATGTCGCCCGCTAACCGATTATACTTACTACTTACACCACGATGGAACCAATGAACAACTTCACGCCGCGGGCTCAACAAGTGCTCGCCCTGGCCCGCAAGGAAGCTGATCGCTTTCACCATAACTACGTCGGCACCGAGCATTTGCTGCTCGGGCTGATCAAGTTGGGGCAGGGGGTCGCGGTGAGCGTGCTCCAAAAAATGGGGCTCGATCTCGAAACCGTGCGGGGTGAGGTCGAGAAGCAGGTGGGCGTCGGTCAGGAGAGCAAGACCCCGGTGGGAAGCATTCCGTATACACCCCGGGTTAAAAAGGTCCTAGCTCTCGCCGGCAAGGAGGCAAAAGCGCTCAACCACAGCTACGTCGGAACCGAGCACATTTTGCTCGGTCTACTGCGTGAAGGCGAGGGTGTCGCCGCCCGGGTGCTGAAGACCCTGGAGGTGGACATTGAACGCACCCGGAACGAAATTTTGCGCGAGCTCGATCCCCAGTTCTCTGCCGGACAGGGCGGAGAAGCCAGCCCGCCTTCAGGCGGTGGCGGTGGCGAGGAAACACCGTCACGTGGTGGCCCGGCGGACGACAAGAAAGAGGTCAAGACCCCCGCGCTCAAAGCGTTCGGTCGCGATCTGACGGAGCTTGCCCGCAAGGGCGAAATGGATCCCGTAATCGGCCGTCAGAAGGAAATCAGCCGCGTCATCCAGATTCTCTGCCGCCGCACCAAAAACAATCCTGTTCTCGTCGGCGAAGCCGGCGTCGGCAAGACCGCCATTGTCGAAGGTCTCGCGCAGGAAATTACCAAGGGCAACGTGCCGGAGATCCTCGCGGACAAGCGCGTCATCACGCTCGACCTCGCCCTCATGGTGGCCGGGACCAAATACCGCGGCCAGTTTGAGGAGCGCATCAAGGCCGTGATGGACGAGATCAAGCGCGCGAAGAACGTCATCATCTTCATCGATGAGATGCACACGATCGTCGGCGCCGGCGCCGCGGAAGGCGCCATGGACGCGTCCAATATTTTCAAGCCCGCTCTCTCCCGGGGCGAATTGCAGTGCATCGGCGCCACTACCCTCAATGAGTACCGCAAATACATTGAGAAGGACAGCGCGCTCGACCGCCGCTTCCAGATGGTGAAGGTCGAGGCTCCGTCAGTCGAAGACACAATCCTCATCTTGAAAGGCATTCGCGGCAAATACGAGGAGCACCACAAAGCCACCTTTACCGACAAGTCGCTGGAAGCTGCCGCCAAACTTTCGGATCGTTACATCACCGGCCGTTTCCTGCCGGACAAGGCCATCGATGTGATGGATGAAGCCGGTTCGCGCGCCCGTATCACCAAGCTCCACCGCCCGCCCGAGATTGAGGCCCAGGGTAAGGAGATCGACGCCGTCTGCCTGCAAAAAGAACAGGCCATCGCCGCCCAGCACTTCGAGGAAGCCGCCAAGTACCGCGACAAGGAAAAGCAACTCCGCACCAAGCAGGAGGAGTTGATTGAAACCTGGAAGAAGACCCGCGACGAGGAACGGATCATTGTTGATGAAGACCAGATGACGGTTGTCGTCGCCGAATGGACGGGCATACCGCTCAACCGGCTGGAGAAGAAGGAAAGCGAGCGCCTGCTCGCCCTCGAAAACGAACTGCAGAAATACATTGTTGGGCAGGATCCGGCGACGATCGCGATTGCCCGCGCCCTGCGCCGGTCCCGCGCCGATCTCAAGGATCCACGCCGTCCCATTGGCTCGTTCATGTTCATGGGCCCGACGGGTGTGGGTAAGACCGAACTCGCCAAGCAACTGGCGGCCCAAATGTTCGGCAACCAGGACGCGCTTATCCAAATCGACATGAGCGAGTACATGGAAAAATTTGCGGTGTCTCGTCTCGTCGGTTCGCCTCCCGGCTACGTCGGTTACGAGGAAGGCGGCCAGTTGACGGAAGCCGTCCGCCGCCGTCCGTATTCGGTCATTCTTTTCGACGAAATTGAAAAGGCTCATCCCGATGCCTTGCAGCTCCTGCTCCAGATCATGGAGGACGGCCGCCTGACCGATTCGCTCGGCCGCACCGTGGATTTCCGCAACACGATCATTATCATGACGACCAACGTCGGCGCGCAGCTGATCCAGCGGCAGACCACGATGGGCTTTGCGGCCAGCAGCTCGTCGGACTTCCATGACATGGAGAAGCTGAAGGAAAAGGTGCTCGAGGAGGCCAAGCGCATCTTCAAGCCCGAGTTCCTCAACCGCATCAACGATCTCGTGGTGTTCCGACCGCTCGATAAGAACGATCTGTTGAAGATCGTGGAAATTGAGGCCACCAAAGTCATCAAGCGACTTGCGGCCCGCAATATCCAGCTCGAGTTCTCCCCCGAATCGAAGACTTTGCTCATCGAGAAGGGCTATGACGAAAAGTATGGGGCGCGTCCGTTGCGCCGTGCGGTCGAGCACTACCTTGAGGACCCGCTGGCCGAAGCGTTGCTTCGCGGCGAGGTCAAGGAAGGCGAGCCGATTCTGGTCATCCGCAATGGGGACAAGCTCGAATTCCGGGCCAAGTCGCCCACCGCTGAGAGCGGCGTGGCGCCGTAATACCACATTCTCTACACGCCGCCGGCCACCTCAGGTGCCCGGCGGCGTTTTTATTGGCAGGTGCCCGATTCGGCGGGGCGTTGCGCGACCAGGGCCGGAAATGTGCAACAAAATAGCTGGGACGATGAACCTTTTCCGCCTTGTACGCGTCTAAGTCCCACTTCACCTCTCTATTCTACTATGCTTGATATCCTAAAAGGCGCTGGAATTCTCATCTACCCGCTGGCGCTTTGCTCCATCATTGCCGTCTACATTGTTTGTGAACGCCTGTACGCGCTGCGTAATGCCGCCATTCTACCCGACGATCTCGTCGATGCGGTGGTCGAGGGGAGAACCACCACCGGGGGACGTCACTCCGTTCTGGCGCGGATCATCGATTTTGCGCAGACTCACCAGAACGATCCCGAGGCCATCAAGGCGTTTGCCCGGCTCCAGATCAACCGCATGGAACGCGGTGTGCCCTATCTCGATGTAATCTACACGCTGGCACCGCTGATCGGTCTGACCGGCACGGTCACCGGCTTGCTGAAAGTGTTTTCCCAGATTTCGCCTGAGACCGGTTTGCCTGATCCGGTAGCCTTCACCCAAGGCGTCGCCTTGGCTTTGTCAGCCACGGTGATCGGTCTGGTCGTCGCGATGTGCGCATTGGTGCCAGCGGGCTATCTCC
>JANYDX010000029.1 GCA_025363395.1 Verrucomicrobiota bacterium | reverse complement strand
CTCACGCAGTCCCAACGCACCTTCAACGAGGAAGTGCGCTACGTAAGCGAGAAGGTGACCGGCGGCGCGTTCTTTTCGCACTACCGCACTCGCGGGGGCGCAAGCCGCACCTTCAGAGGTTTCCCGATCGAGAACTCCAACTTTGAACAGGGCAGCGACACCTTCGCCCTGTTCGGCCAGGCCAATTTTAACCCTTCCGCCGACTGGCTCATTACACCGGGTCTGAGACTCGAGCGCGACAGCAAGGATTTTGTCCGTAACGAAATCGTCCCCGCTTCCTCCGTCATCAACCGCAGCAACAGTTGGAATGCGTTTTTGCCCAGCATTTCCGCGGTGCGCCACCTCGACAGCGCCACTGATCTAACCTTTACCCTCGCCCGCGGTTTCAAGGCCGGCGGTTACTCGGCCTACACCGGTGTCGCCAGCCTCACTGGCTATAACCCCCAAAGCACCTGGGGATTGGAGGCGGCGCTCACCACTTCGCATGCGGAATCCAAATGGACTTTTACCTCGCGCGCCTACGCCTATCGGGTGAATGGCTACCAGATCGAACGCTCTTTCGCGGTGCCGACCACGTCCACTGACGAATACCTCGTGGTGAACGCTGATCGTGCGGAAGTCCTGGGTCTCGAACTGGAATCCTCCTGGCGGCCGATGGCCGACGTCACCATCCATACTGTCGTCGGCTTGACCGATGTGACCCTGAAGAATTTCACCGATCCGTTCACCGGCGTGAACTACTCCGGCAATCGCGCGCCCTACGTCCCGACCGGCAACGCCGCGCTCCGGGTTGCTTATCATCCCGCGCGGGGCCTCTTTTACGGCGCCAGCCTGACGTGGACCGGCCGGACTTTTTACAACGAACAGGAAACTGCCGCGCTGTCGCAAAAGTCCTACGCGTTGCTCGATGCGGACGCCGGCTATTCGTTCGGCCGTGGCAGCGTACGCGTGTTCGGACGCAATCTCACCGACAAGGAATACTACAGCTCCATCACTCCCGGCGTGTATCACGGCACACCCGGCACGCCTTTCAATTGGGGCGGCGAGGTTAATTTCCGCTGGTAACTCCGGCGCGCAAACGCGCGTTCCGACACTTGCAATAACCTCGCCAACCCAATCGGCGGGGTTATTTTTTTGCCATGGCAACCGGGATGAAGACTAAGAAGCAGATCGTCGACAACTGGCTGCCGCGGTACACGGGCGTGCCGTTGAAGGATTTCGGCCGCTATATCCTGCTCACCAATTTTCAGCACTACGTAAAATTGTTCGCCCACTGGCATCGCGTTCCCGTGAGAGGCAAGAACCACCCGATGCCGAGCGCCACCGCCCGCGGGATCACAATCATCAACTTCGGCATGGGCAGCGCAACCGCCGCCACCGTGATGGATCTCCTTAGCGCCATCAAACCCGAGGCGGTGGTCTTCCTCGGCAAATGCGGCGGCATCAAGCACCGCGCGGAACTCGGCGATTTCATCCTGCCGATCGCGGCCATCCGCGGGGAGGGCACGAGCAATGATTATTTCCCGCCCGAAGTTCCGGCCCTGCCCGCCTTCGCGCTGCAAAAGGCGATCTCGACCACGATCCGCGATCACAAACGCGATTACTGGACCGGCACCGTCTATACGACCAACCGCCGCGTCTGGGAACACGACACCGAGTTCAAGAAATACCTGAAGAAAATCCGCGTCATGGCCGTTGACATGGAGACCGCCACGCTTTTCATCACCGCCTTTGCCAATGAAATCCCGATGGGGGCGCTGCTGCTCGTCTCCGATCAGCCGATGACTCCTGACGGCGTGAAGACCACGGAAAGCGACCGGAAGATCGACGAGACCCATGTCGCTGCGCACATTCGCATCGGCATCGATTCCCTCAAACAGCTGATCAACGATGGCCTCACGGTGAAACATCTGAAGTTCTGATCGCGGGCCCGCGTCCCCACGCACCTCAATGACTGTCATGAGAAATTTTTTGGTGATCCCACTCCTGTGCGCCTTCCTGCTGCCGCTGTCGCTCAGCGCCACGGAAACCGGCCAGCGCAAAATTCGCGTGCTCATCGTCGATGGATTCAGCAATCACGACTGGAAGCTCACCACGCAGTTGATCTGCGCCATCATCGAGCCGACGGGATTGTTCGCAGTCGAGGTTTCCACGGCTCCGCCCGCCACCACCTCGCCCGGCTGGGATTTGTGGCGGCCAAAGTTCGCGGACTATGATGTCGTGATCCAGAACTGCAATGACATCAACGGCGGGCCGGCCTGGCCGCGCGAAGTGCAAATTGCGTTCGAGAATTTTGTCCGCCAGGGCGGCGGCGTCTATGTCTGGCATTCCGGCAACAACGCGTTTGCCGACTGGCCCGCTTACAACGAAATCATCGGGCTGGGCTGGCGGAAAAAAGAATACGGCTGGGCGCTCACCCTCGACGACACGGGACACATCACCCGCATTCCCCCCGGCGAAGGTCAGGGCACTGGACACGGCAAACGGTTTGCCGCACTGATCAACCGACTCGGCGACCACCCGATTCACGAGGGCCTGCCCCGTCGCTGGAAAGCCGCCGACATCGAGGTTTATTATTACGTGCGGGGCCCGGCGGAGAACATTGAAATTCTCTCATCCGCGTTTGAACCCAAAACCCAGATGAACTGGCCCATCGAGTGGACGGTGCAATACGGCCAGGGGCGCGTCTATACCTCGACACTGGGGCATGTGTGGAAGGGCGACGTGCAGCCGGTCACCGTGCGCGACGCGGCCGTGCAGACTTTGCTCGTTCGCGCCCTGCAATGGCTGGCGAAAGTGCCGATCACCCTGCCCGCGCCGGCGGATTTCCCCACTGAAAACGCGACTTCGATCCGCGCGGAATTGCCGCTGGCCGGCGGTTGATCCGGCCTGTTGACCCGCGCGATCAATCGTGTAGGAATAAGCCATGCTTGTCAGGATCCACGGGGCGATTTCCAACTGCTACCTGCTTCTCGGCACCAAGCCGGTGCTGGTGGACACTGGCGCACCCGGCGACTTGAAGCGCATCCTGAGCGCGCTCAAGGCGCACGAAGTGCGGCCGAAGGACCTGGCCCTGATTTTGCTCACACACGGCCATGGCACCCATGCCGGATGCGCCGCGGAGTTGAGGCGCCGCAGCGGCGCGCAAATCGCCCTGCATATCGGAGACGCGGAACTGGTGCGCAACGGCGAGAATGGCGTGATGGCGCCTACTTCCAGCTTTTCACGCGTGGTCCGGCCGTTTGTCGATGAACCCTTTGAGGCCTTCGAGCCCGACCAGCTTTTCCGCGATGGTTTTTCCCTCGAACCTCACGGCGTTAAAGGCCGCGTGCTGGCCACGCCAGGCCATACTCTGGGTTCCGCTTCCGTCGTGCTGGGCTCGGGCGAGGCCATCATTGGGGACGTACTGCGCGGGAGCATGCTGCTGCCCAACAAGGCGCGGGATCATTTTTTCTGCAACGATCCTGAATTGAACAACCGGAGCATCGTGCGGCTCGCGCGTGAAGGGTTGTTGCGCTGCCATCCGGGAAATTTCGGCAGCTTCTCCGGCTCGGAACTGCACCGGTTACTGGCAACCGCGACCGGCGAAGTAATGGAGCTGTCGCGTGAGCCGGTGTGAGAGCGAGGCCGCGCGACGAATCGCGGCGTAAAGTCAGCAGGTAGGGCGGGCACTCCGCTGCCCGCCGGAGTCGAAGACTGCCGCGCGATCCGGCGCGAGCGGAGTCCGCGCCCCAACAAAAATATCAGGGCAGCACATCCACCCAGAATGGCACGAAGACCTCGGTGCCACCGAGATTGACCTGGCCCCAGATCACGTACCGCCCGGGTTGCGGAATCGTGATCTTGAAAGTCAGCTCGGGGCGCAATTGGTCGGGAGCTTTCGACAAATCGATTTCGTTCGGATGCAGATGGGCGAAGCCACTGCGCGCCTCGTCGAAAGCCACGAGATGCGCGAACGCGCCCATGACCGGTTGCAGCGGCACCGGCTGCTTGACCGCACCCTGACTTTCGATGTGCAAACGCAAATCCACCGGTTGCCGGGCGTGAAAGTCAGCCGGCACCACCAGCTCAAAATTACAACCGGCCGCCTGCCACGTGGTGTTAAAGCTCTTGGTCACGGTGGCGACTGAGCCCGGCACGGTGAACTCCGCCGAAGCGTAAAGCCCGCGGGCAGTCGCGACGGGCGTAAAATCTGCAAAGACCCGATACAGTCCGGGCCGGGCCGGCGCTAAAGTGAAAACCCAATCGCCCGGCCGCTTCCCCGGTTCGGGATGGATGTGTTGATAATCAGAGAGTGTCGGGTCCACCACGAGCAGATGGAGTTTGCGCGTGTGGGCAACGAGCAAGTCCTCCGGCGCGATCGGCTTTCCGCTCGCCGTGCGCAGCGTGAGAGTGAAATTCACCGGCTGGTTCAGTGCCGGTTCATGATTTGCCTTCAGTGACAGTACCACCGGCGAACGCACCTGGACCACGGGAATAAATTGGGGATTCGCCGGGTCGCAAAAATCCAACACGCCTTTTCCCGTCATCCGAAAATCCATGTGGTTCAGGTTGCTGCCCGTCGGCAGCAAGCGCACGACCACGTAGAGTGCGATGGCTGCTGCCGTGATGATTGCGATTTGGCGGCGGGAGGAAGACAACACGGTCGGAGTCGAAGGAGCATCATCCCAGGGACGGAGAGGCGGAACTTTCCTTTCATGGTCAGGGCCACTCATCCTTTTTTCAGGTGTTCGACAAAGTCCTTCACGGCCCAAGTGCTGCCATCCAGCCGGAAGATGATTTTCCCCTGCTCATTAATCAAGATGGTGGAGAGACTGTGTTTGATCGTCGCGCCCTCAAACTCGCGAATCACGCCCAACTGCGCGAGCAGCTGGCGCACCGCCGCATCAGGGCCTGTGAGAAAACTGAAATTAGATGTGTCGATGCCGCGCGCCTCGGCGTATTCCTTCAGCACGCCGGGCGTATCGAATTCCGGATCGAGCGAGATCGACACAAGCTCGAAATTGGTCACGCCGGCGGCGCGCGCCGCTTTTTGCAAATCGATCATGCGCATCGTGGCGGCCGGGCACATGGTGGCGATAGGGCAGCGGGTGAAGATGAAATTCAACACGATCTGTTTTCCGCGAAACCGGCTGGCCGGCACCGCCACGCCTGCCTGGTCGAGCAGGGTAAACTCCGGCATGGTTTCACCGATCTCGCGATAAGCCTCCTTGCCGCGCATAATCGTATCCTGCGCGAGAGCGTTGGCGGCGGCGGCGACCGCGCGGGCCGTGGCGGCGTCGGCGGGCCAGATTTTCTCCAGGGACAACTCGTCACCCTGTTTGACGAGCTCCGCGCGAATGCGCTGGCCAGGTTTCGCGTTCTCCAAATCACCTTTCGATGCCTTGAACTCCATGGTCATGCCCATCATGAAGCCCTTGATTTCATCGTGGGTCACCGTGAGCGTCCGGCGTTCGGGATTCGCCGAAATAATCTCACCCGTCAACGGATAGCGGATTTCGCCGGGCACTGCATTGGCGGAGGGTGAGGAAGCCGGGCCGGAAGCATTGGCTTCCTTTTTTTTCGTCGAAACCACGATCAACAGCGCCGCTCCGGCCATTAGTAAACATGCGGCCAGCAACATGGAGGGCGAATAACTGGGCTTCATCCTCCACACACATTTGCCAGCGGAGGAAATTGTCAAAAGGTTTGCGCCGGGTGTTCGTGAGGTATCACTTCCCGATTCCCGCCATAAATACCCGCTGATGACCCGCACCTCGTCCTACAAAGCAGGCCTCGCCTGGTTCGCCGCCCTCGGCAGCGGCTGGGTTTTTGTGCTCGTGGCGCTCGGGGCGTTCACCACCAGCATTGGGGCCGGCATGGCTTTCGCGGACAGGCCTTTATCCAACGGCTCGGTCAACCCGCACGGCTGGCTGACGGAAATCGATAAATTCGCGGAGCATTCCCACCGGCTTTCGGGCACGATGATGGGACTGATCACGATCATTCTGGCCATCTGGTTGCATCGTGCCGAAGGGCGCGGGTGGCTGCGGCGGCTGGGGTGGTGGGCTCTGGCGATTGTGTTGTTCCAAGGCTTGCTCGGCGGCACGCGCGTGATGTTCGACCGCATCCACGTCCCCGGCTTCGAGATGTCGCTGGGGCAGATGCTGCGCATTCCCCACGGCGTGCTGGCGCAGGTGTATGTGTGCGTGCTTTTCGCCATCGCCGCCGGCGTGTCGCGGCCGTGGATCGAAAATACGGTCGGAACCGCCAGTGAATGGGTGCGCCGGCTGGGGTGGTGGTGCGCCGTGCTCCTCCTCGTGCAACTGACGATCGCCGCCACCATGCGGCACAACTACGCGGGCATGGCCATCCCGACTTTTCCTTTTTCGACTGTCGAGGGCAATTTGCTACCGGCGCATTGGGACTACCGCGTGGCGCTGCAATTTATCCATCGCGTGATGGCTGGCGTCATTGGAGTCGCCATCCTGGTGTACAGCCACTTCCTCTGGCGCGACCGTTCGCTCCATCCGTTGCTGCGCGGCGCCAGTCTCCTCCTCGCGGGACTGGTGACGCTGCAAATCTGCCTCGGAGCACAAATCATCTGGACCGGCCGGAGTGTCTATA
>JANYDX010000260.1 GCA_025363395.1 Verrucomicrobiota bacterium | reverse complement strand
CGGCTTCACGCACCTGCTCCTCGTTCAACGCGGTCGCGATCTGGCGCAGGCCGGCGACGGTTTGCAGCGCCTTGATTTCCAGCGCGGCTTTTTCGGCGGCAGCCTCCTCCCGTGTTTTGAAGTTCTTCCGAAAACGAATGCCGTGCAGGCGTCCGTCGACTCGCCATGACGTGGAGCCGTTCCGGTTTTCAAACTGGGTGACGGCGAATTTGCTTTGATTCATGCTTAGGTTGCCACGTCAACTGGGCAACCTAGCTTCGGGAGGAGGGAGGGAGATGCTCGTTTTATCGAGCATCTCCCTCTTCCCGAGTTACTTTCATAACTCGTTAAATTGGCGTCCCCACGGGGATTCGAACCCCGGTTCTCTCCGTGAAAGGGAGGCGTCCTAACCGGGCTAGACGATGGGGACGCAGCGCGGAATGGCGACGCTACGGCGCACTTTCCTTCGCGCAAGGGTTTTTTTCTTTGATTTCAATCGACCGCCGGAGAGCCAAACCCTCCCTCTGCAGGCGTTTTTTGGCACGCTCAGCGCCTCGCTTATGCCGGAATTTTGTGCAAGCTGCTCAATTCATCCCCGTCCCTCGCCAATCGCGTAAACCCGCCTCGACTCATGAAGATTTCCAAGTGGTTTTGTCTTTTTACCGCCTGCCTGCCAGGCTTGCTGTCCGCTGCTCAGGAAAATACCCCCAACTCTCCCGTGACTGTCCGGAAAACTGAGGTCAGCCAGAACGGTCCCTCCGCCATCGAACTGGGCAAACCCACTGTCGCGGAACTCCATGATCTGGCCCGGCGCGCCGAGCAGGAACTGCGCGGCAACATCCTGCCTTTCTGGCTCAAGTATACCCGCAACCCAGAGCGGGGCGGCTTTTATGGCGTGATTGACAAAAATATGAAGGCGCAGCCCAAGGCGTCCCGCGGCGCATTGTTGACCAGCCGCATCCTCTGGACGTTTTCGACCGCTTACCGGATCTACCACGATCCAGCGTATCTCGAAATGGCCCAGTGGGCTTATCGTGATCTGACGGAAAGTTTTCAGGACAAGGAATCCGGCGGCCTCTTCTGGACGATCACTGCCGACGGCAAACCGGAGGACACCCACAAACAGATTTACGGCCAGGTCTTCGGGATTTATGCGCTGGCGGAATATTACCGCGCGACCGGCGAAAAGCCGGCGCTCGACCAGGCGATCGCGATTTACCGGCTGGTGGAGGAGCACGCCCACGACCGCGAACACGGCGGCTACTTCGATGCGTTTGACCGCAAGTGGAAACTTTTAAGCGACTGGAGCAATGTGTTGGGCCGGGCGCCAAAATCCCAAAATTCCCACATCCACATCCTCGAGGCCTATAGCAATCTCCTGCGCGCCTGGCCCGACGCGGAACTGCGCGAAAATCAACGCTCGCTAATCGACATCACCATCCGGCGCCTCATCGACCCGCATACCCATCATCTGATTTTGTTTCTCAAGGCGGATTGGACGCCGGTGTCCGACGAAATTTCCTACGGCCACGACATTGAGCTGAGCTGGTTGTTGGTGGAAGCAGCGGAAGTGCTGGGTGATCCCGAGGTCCTGTCGCGCGCCAAACGCTTCGGACTCGCCATTGCGCAAGCGACTTTGACCGAGGGCGTCGACACCGACGGCGGTATCATCAACGAAGGCAATCCCCACGGCTACACGAACACGAACAAGGACTGGTGGCCCCAGGCGGAAGCCGCGGTGGGATTTCTCGACGCGTATCAACTTTCGCTGGAGCCACGCTATTTCGCCGCCGCCAAACACAGCTGGGATTTCATCGAGGCAAAATTCGTCGATCGCGTGCATGGCGACTGGATCGAGTCGGTGACCCGCGAGGGCCAGCCCATCTCCCGCCCGAAAGTCACCCTGTGGAAATGCCCGTATCACAGCGGACGCTCGTGTTTTGAACTGATCGAACGCGTGCACCTGCTGACGGGCGGCGAACCCTGAGGCGGTTGCGGGCAACCGCCCCTACCGCGGACTACGGAAACCGGCGTGGGTCACGTGGTCGCCGGCACATTGCCCTCGGCGGCGCGCCGCGCTTTTAGGTCCGAGGAAATCTGGTCAACCTTGGCCTCGTTGAGCGGATAGAAGATCATGAGGATCAGAAGGGATAACACGCCCAACGCCGCCGGGAAAACGCTCATCAACTGGACCAGCCCGTGCAGCGAACCGGCGGTCTGGACTTGGTTGGCCACGAAACCCAAACCGCTCATGAGGACCAGCGTAAAGCCGCCCGAAATACCCCAGCCCTGTTTTTGGGCGAAAATGGAAGCGGAGAAAATGAGCCCGGTCGCCCGCCGTCCTGTTTTCCATTCGGCGTAGTCCGCCGTGTCCGCATACATCGCCCAGAGGAGCGCGCTCAGCGGACCGCCGGTGACGGAACCGATTGCGTTGATCCCGTAGATGAGCGCGAGCTGGTCGGGCTTGAGGAAGTAGAATGAGGCGGTGGAAACGATCGCGATCAGGAACAGGATGATGAACGCTGCCTTCCGGCCGACGATCCGGGCGAAGGACGGCACCAGCATGACGCCGATCAGCGACAGGATCTGGTTGCTCGTATTGAAGAGCGACACGAGACTTTCCCAACCCCAGACTTGTGAGCCGACGACCGACTTGGGCAGAAAAGGGACATTCGGGAAGGTCAGCGTCTGCGAACCGACGTAGTATTTAAAATAATGCGCGGTCACATTGCCGCGAAGTGCCACGAAGAAAATGAACGTGATCGTGGTCGCAAGCAGGACCAGCCAAGGACGGTTCGTCAGGAGGTCGCCGAGATCCTTGCCCAACGAAGTTTTCTGTTCCTTGGGCGGAAGGACCCGTTCCTTCGTATTGAAGAATACGATCAGGAAACAGATGATGGCCGCGACGCCATAGATTGCGAACGACATCTGCCAGCCACGCTGAACGGTCGTTGCCCCGAGCCAGCCCCCGACCTTGGCCATGGGCAAAAGCGTCGCGGAGACGACGATGCCCGCGGCGAAGGCACCCACAAATTTGATTGATGACAGAGCCGTGCGCTCCTTCGGGTTCGGGGTGATCACGCCGAGCATCGCCGTGTACGGGATGTTGATCGCCGTGTAGATCAGCATGAGGGCGTTGAAGGTGGCGTAGGCCCAGATCAGCTTACCCTTGGAATCGAAATCGGGCACCGTGAAAGTCAGGAAGCCCGCGATGGCCAGAGGAACGCAGCCATAGAGCAGGAAGGGGCGAAACTTTCCCCAGCGCGATTTTGTGCGGTCGGCGATCATGCCAATGACCGGATCGAAAAAAGCGTCCATGCTCCGGCTCAGGCCGAGCATCGCGCCCGCCGCCAGAGCCGAGATTCCAAAAATATCCGTGTAGAAGATCAGCAGGTAGGTCGAAATCGAAGACCAGTAAAGGCAGGATGCGAAGTCACCGAAGCCGTAGGAAAATTTTTCGGTAATCCGGAGTTTTTGTTGCTCGGTCATGGGGGGTATGGGTTGGCGCACCGGTGTGAGATACGCAAAACGACCAACACTAAAAACAATTCCCCAGGCAAATGCAGCCTGAAAGCTGACCGAAGATAACACTTCTCAAGAAATGAGCGTCGAAAAACAATCCGGGCGCCATTAACCCGACTTTCGGCCCTTCCCGACGCCAGCAGCCCGGCTTTACTTTTCCAGCTTACCTCCGTTACCTCCTGTGAAAATCCTCATGAATTTTGCCGCCATCGCCGCCGCCCTGCCCCCGACCGCCGTCACCACCATCACCGGCCTGCCCTACCCCCAGCTCGCCTCGGGCAAAGTGCGCGAAATCTTCGACCTCGGCGATGCCCTGCTCCTCGTCGCCAGCGACCGGTTGTCCGCCTTCGATGTGATTCTGCCCGATGGCGTTCCCGGCAAAGGCATCGTTCTGACGCAAATGAGCAACTGGTGGTTTGCCCAGACGCAAACGGTGGTCTCCAATCACCTCCTGCCCGACCAAGCCGGCGAATTTTCCCGTCGCGGAATCACGAACCAGGATCTGCAATTGCGCAGCATGATTGTGCGCAAGCTCAAGCCACTGGCCATTGAATGCGTCGCCCGCGGCTATCTGATTGGCAGCGGCTGGAGCAGTTATCAGAAAACCGGCGCAGTCTGTGGCAACCAGCTCCCGGCCGGCCTGCGTCAAGCGGATAAACTTCCCGTACCTATTTTCACGCCAACCACCAAGGCCCCGAAGGGCCAGCACGACGAAGCGATCAACGACGCCCAAGCCGCCGCCATCATCGGCTCAGCACTTTATGAAAAAGTGAAATCTTTGAGCCTGCAGCTTTATCAATTCGGCCACGATCGCGCTAAACAGGCCGGAATGATTCTCGCCGACACCAAGTTCGAATTCGGCACTGATGCGGCCGGCAATCTTGTCCTGATCGACGAAGTCCTCACCCCGGACTCCTCGCGTTACTGGCCGGCGGACAGCTACGCGCCCAACCAGTCGCCACCCAGCTATGACAAACAATTCGTCCGGGACCACCTCGTCGCCCTCAAGTGGAATCAAACCCCGCCCGCTCCACGTCTGCCGGTGGAAGTCATTGCCCGAACCCAGGAGAAATATCTCGCCGCCCTGAAGAATCTGATCGGATAAAATTCGTGGAGCGGCTTTGTCGCGCGATTTTTCCGGACGAAAAGTAAAGATCATCGGGGCATTTGATCAGACCCACCCTGCCTCTGTATCTTCGTTTTTGTAGGAGCCTGCTTGCAGGCGATTCCGGGTTTGGTCTGTGGGTGGGCGTTCCGAATCGCCTGCAAGCAGGCTCCTACATTCCGATCAACCCTGAGCAAGTTTACCCCCTGCGGCCGGGCTCCACTGCGGGTATGGACCCAAAGAGAATCAACAGCCCATGGTGAGCCAATCCATCAGGCATTCCCGCCGTCGCGGCCTTTGACAAACCTGGCCTCTGGCGCCCAACAAAGCCCCGTCAGCGGTTTTCCCCGGTTGCCTCCAGCGAATAACTGCTTCAAATTCCCGCCTCACCTATCGCCTACTGTCAACCGCCTGAACCCTCCCTTTCGCCGTGCTCCCCGCCATTCCTCTCCGCGCTCAGTTTGCCTTCCTGCTCGGCTCTCTAGCCGTTTTGTCCGCCCGCGCAAATTTGGGCGAGACCTTATCCCAGCTAAAGACCCGTTTGGGCAAACCCCAGGAACAGGAACAGCCCCGCAAGGATATGGCCGTCTGGTTATTCGAGGTGGAGGACGGACAGTTGATTTACAGCGTGACCTTCAATCCCCAGGGACGTTCGATCGCCGAAGGCTTAAGACCGCTCAAGCGGGCCGTCTTCACCAAGGATACCGCCCAGGATTTCATCCAGTCACAAATCTCCGCCATTCGTGAGTCAAAGACGCTGCACACCTTCAAGGGCGGCGAAAAATATCAATTTGCCGGTCAGGTTTTCACCTGCCCCCCCGAGGAAATCGCGATTGTCGACGATGCCAACGGCATCATGATCATCTGGGTGCAAAAAGGCGTCCCGTCCGTGATGGCCGTGAGCGGCGCAATGGTTCAGCGGACGCATTGAGCAAACTGCTTTGAGGTAGGGCGCGTTCAACGGCCTTGCCCGGCCCAAGCCAGACCATCGGCGCCGGGACCGGCATCGATCAATTGTGTGATCGTCCAGTTTTTCAAATCGATCACCGCCACCTGCCGGCTGATATCGCAGGAAACATAAGCGACCAAGCCGTCGGGCCGCACCAACAGTTCCTGCGGCGCGCGCGGCACCTTCAGCGTGCGTACCACAGCCATCGAATCCAAATTCACCACTGCAACTTGGTTCATGCCGGGGAGTGTAATGAGCAGCCACTTTCCGTCGGCCGTGGCTGCGGTGCTAAAGCCGATCCCAGGCAAGGTAATCCAGCTCGCCACCTCGTTGGTCGAGGTGTCGATCACCGCCACCCTGGGCTGATCCTGATCAGTGGTAAATGCCCGCCGGTCGTCCGACGACAGCGCGATTCGCTGCGTATGCGCTGCCACTGGAATCACGGTGATCAGTTTCCCGGCCTCGAGATCAAGCACGGAGACCGTCCCGGAGCTGACATTAGCCGTGTAGCCACGCCGGCCGTCGCGCGAGATGGCGAGCATGTGCGATTCTTTTTTTCCGGTGGGAATGCTGCCGGTGATTTTCAAGGTAGCCGGATCGATCACCGTCACGGTCTCGGCCAATTCCGTGGTCACGTAGAGCAGCCCGTTCTTCGGCCCGAATACCGCGCAATGCGGCCGCAAACCCTGACCCAGCTCGATCGTGCCCACGATTTCCTTCCGGCCCAGATCGATCACGCGAATCATGCTGCCATTGGTGCCCAACCGGCCGACGCCGGCATTGCCATAGATCGGCACAAAAGCCCGCTTGCCGTCCGGCGATGCCGCCACCTCGTGGCCGGTGATGCCATCCTCGGACACCGCGGCAATCTGGCGGCCCCCCACCGGATCAATCACGCTCAAGGTTTGATCGCTTTTGTTGGTGACGAGCAGCAGCGGACCACCCGGCGCGAGCGAAGGAGCGTCGGCCGCGAACGCACTGATCGCACATGCGATCAACAGCAGGACAAGACTGTTTCGGAGCAAACGAGGGGTAGCCGTGGGCTTCATGCGTGGAATTCTTGTGGAAAAAAGCAACCGGAAGCAATCCCTGCCGCTGGGCGAAGGCCGTCGCAAGCAGCGGCCCTACCGTTCGAGCTTCTCAGAGATTCTTGCTTCGTGGTAGCAGGGCGGTTGCTGGCGACCGCCGCTTTCCCGCCGAAATTATATGGTCCTGCGCACGAAGCCTCCCCAGCGTCTCGGTATGTCCGCATGAAACCGAATATCACCCTTGCAGAAACAAAAACGCCGAACGGCGCCCGGCTCACACTGGTGGAGCACGATGGGAGCTTCTGCATTCGCGTAAACGGCCAGCAGCTGATGCATTCCTCGGTCACCACTTCCGAAATCCAACTGGGCACCACCGGCTGCGAACGACACACCGGCAGCCGGAGCACCAGCCGGGTTTTAATCGGAGGCCTGGGCCTGGGTTTCACCTTAAAAAGCGTCCTGCAACACGTGAGCCCCAAGGCAACCGTGCATGTGGCCGAGTTGTTTCCCGAGATTGTCGCGTGGAACCGCACTTTTCTTGCCGGCCTCAATGGCAAACTACTCGATGATCGGCGGGTGCAAATATTTGAGGAAGATGTCCGGGCCGTCCTCGCCCGCGCGGCGCAGGCGCCGTATGATGTCATCATCCTCGACATCGACAATGGCACTACCGCCATGGTGGCGAACGAAAACCATGCACTCTACAGTGATCGCGGCATGCAGGCGATCAGTCTGGCGCTCAAGGCCGGCGGCCGGGCGGTGGTGTGGTCCGCCTGTGCGGATACCATGATCGAAAAACGGCTGAAGAAAGCTGGTTTCACCGTCCAGGCCGTCCCCGCGAAACTTTACGCCACCGCCAAGCGCAGCGCCTACATGATCTACGCCGCCGACAAACCGGAATTGAAAAAACGCGCATGAGGTTCGCCAACGGTTCGAACTTGTAGGTGTACCCTTTCGGCCTAGACCAAGAGCGTTGATTCCGGATGTAAGGCCGGTATTTGCTCGGGCCTAAACGCCCACGACGAGACACAAGGTCCCAAGCCAGGCCTCCGCGTGCAGAGGCCCTACACAGACCACCGGCTACAGTTTTGATGAAAATGCTCTAGCGGTTCACTTCTCCTTGCTCGGGAAGAAACCCGCCGGGAGGTCGGATTTCACCTACAGCGCGCGCAAAATCTGCGCGATATCCGCTTCGATATCTGATCGATTCGCACTGAGCATCTGCGCCAGCGGTCCCGGACCTGGAAGCACCACGGGAAGATAATCCAGCGCCTTGAGCGCAGCGAGCTGCCAGTAGCAGCCGTTCACGTACGACCGGTGGAAAACTTCGACCACCTTCACGCCGGCCTCACAAAAAACCAGATTGGCCAGCCCGGCCCCGTGCGGCGCAACAATCACCTTCGCTTCGCGAAAGGCGGCGATCTGCTGCGGCCACGTCAATTCCTCCAAGTGAAGTTTCACAAAACCGCGCGTGGCCAGTTCCGCCCACAATTCCGGCTCGTTGGCCACCCGGCGACGCCGGGCTTGGTCGCGGGAAACATACAGGCGCTCGCCGAATGAGGAGGAGCCTGGGCGTAACGGCTCAGTGAATTCCTCGATGGCGTGGACTGTCGTCGGCGTCAGCGGCCCCTGACTCGGAACCGTCAACTGCTCGCAGGCGAAG
>JANYDX010000249.1 GCA_025363395.1 Verrucomicrobiota bacterium | reverse complement strand
CATCCATCTCCGCCGCATGGCCCTCAAGGACATTCGCGACGAATCCGCCATCACGCTTCTTTTTAACGAGAAGGCGAAACAGTTCGCGAATCGGTCCGGCGGCTATACCCGCATCTACAAACTCGGACCGCAGCGCATTGGCGATGCCGCTGAGATGGCCTTGATCGAGTTGATCAGTGCCGAGGACGAGGGCTACAAGAAGTCCAAGGGTTCCGCGAAGAAGAAGGGCGCCAAGAAGTCCGGTGGCAAGAAAGCCGCTCCGACCTCTGAAGCTGCTCCGGCGGCCGAAGCCCCTGCGACCGAAGGCGAAGCCAAGAGCTAAGCTCCGTCCGTCCGATTCCGACATTTTCAACGCGCCGTACCGCAAGGTCGGCGCGTTTTTATTTCCCCTTGGCGTTTGCTCCGGTTCCTGTGAACTTTTCCCCGTGGTTCCTGTGACTGATTTCACGCTCGATGTTGTCCTCTACGGCCTGCTGGTTCTGGGCTTGTTTGGCTTCCTGTGGCTGTATTACGACCGTCGTGACCGTAATTTTTATGATGCGGAGCGCCGCAAGATAACGTTCCACTGCATCCGTTGCGACCAGCTCTACACGGAGAAGACCGGTACGGAGATCGCGCCTTGTCCGAAGTGCGGACATGACAACACGAGGCTGAAGTTTTAAGCGCGGATCAATCCGCGGGAAGGTCGCGACACCCGGTGGAATACCGGACCGACCATTTCGATCTCCACCCGCAGGCGTGATTGCTATTGATTCACGCCTGCCGATTCACCGATAACTTCGCATGGCACAGATCATCGCCGTTCTCGATTTCGGTTCACAACTCACGCAGGTTATCGCGCGCCGTATTCGCGAAAACCAAGTTTACTCCAAGATCTATCCCTACGCCACCCCGGCCGCCACGCTCCGCGCGGAAGGCGTCGTTGGCATCATCCTGTCGGGCGGGCCGCAAAGCGTTTACGCCAAGACCGCGCCGCATCCTGATCGCGAAATCTTCAAGCTCGGCGTGCCCATCCTCGGCATTTGCTACGGAGTACAGCTCATGGGCCATTTTCTGGGAGGCGTGGTGGCGCACAGCACGGCCCGCGAATACGGTCACGGCCAGCTGACCATCAGGAAACCCGGCAAGCTATTTGCCGGTCTCCCGCGCAAGCTGCGGATCTGGAATTCACATGGCGACAAGCTCACCAAACTTCCACCGGGCTTTGCCGCCACCGCGGTTTCGGACAACTCGCCTTACTCGGGCATTGAAGATGTGAAGCGCGGGTTCTACGGCATCCAGTTTCACCCGGAGGTTTTCCACACCGAGCGGGGAGTGGATATGATCCGCAATTTTCTGGTGGAAGTGTGCGGGGCCAAACAGGACTGGACCACCAAGGATTTCATCGCGCACGCGGTGGCGGACATCCGCGCCAAGGTGGGCAAGTCACGGGTACTCCTGGGGCTTTCCGGCGGAGTTGATTCGTCCGTCGCCGCCGCGCTGCTGCACCGGGCAATCGGCAAGCAACTCACCTGTGTCTTCGTCGACAACGGCCTGCTCCGCAAAGGCGAGCGCGAATATGTCGAGGCGCTCTACAAGCGGAATTTCAAAATCGACCTGCGCGTCGTCGACGCATCGAAGCTCTTTCTCAAGCGACTCAAAGGCGTAACCGAGCCGGAGCAGAAGCGCAAAATTATTGGCCGGACCTTCGTCGAAGTTTTCGAAAAATCACTCAAATCCATTGGCGGCGCACAGTTCCTGGGGCAGGGGACGCTTTATCCCGACGTGATCGAGAGCGTGTCCATCGCAGGCAATCCGGCCTCTCTGATCAAGACGCACCACAATGTCGGTGGCTTGCCGGAGCGCATGAAGTTGAAGCTCATCGAGCCTTTGCGCGAACTCTTCAAGGACGAGGTGCGCAAGGTGGGCTCGGCGCTCGGTCTGCCGAAGGAAGTTGTCTGGCGCCAACCCTTCCCCGGTCCCGGCCTGGGTGTGCGCGTGATGGGTGATATCACGGCTGAAAAGCTGGAGATTTTGCGCAATGCCGACGCGGTGTTGCAGGATGAAATGATGGCCACGGGCCATTATTGGAAGGTCTGGCAGTCGTTTGCCGTGTTCCTGCCCGTGAAGACCGTCGGGGTTTTTGGCGACGAGCGCACCTACGACTACGTCATTGCCCTTCGGATTGTGGAAAGCATCGACGCGATGACCGCGGATTGGGCGAAGCTGCCCCACGACGTACTGCAAAAAATTTCCAGCCGCATTACCAATGAAGTGCGGGGCGTCAGCCGGGTGGTGTTGGACATCAGCTCGAAACCGCCCGCCACGATCGAGTGGGAATGAGTCACCGGTGGTGGGGCGGGGCACCGGTGTCACCAGATGGGTTGGGTCGCCGGTGGGTCGGGTGGAGAGGGCAGCGTTAATTTTCCTATCAGCGGGAGGCGCGCGGCCTAATGACTGGCCGTGAAGATGGAACGCTGGAGGCTTTGTTTTGCAACCGGCCTGATTTCTGCTCTTTTACGGCCTTCCCCACCATGCAAAACACCGCTCTGATCAAGATCGACGACAAAGAAATTTCGTGCCCGGTGATGACTGGCACTGAAGGAGAGAAGGCGATCGACGCACGCAATCTCCGCAAGGATTCGGGCTATATTTTTTACGATCAGGGTTACGGCAATACCGGCTCCTGCGAGAGCACCATTACTTTTTTGGACGGTGACAATGGCATTCTTCGCCATCGGGGTTACCCGATCGAGCAGCTCGCTCTCTATTCCGACTATGTCGAGACCGCCTATCTGATTATTTATGGGGAGCTGCCCAATCAGAAGCAGCGTGGTGATTTCAGTCGCCGTCTTCGCGACAATGCGGCCATCGGCACCCAGATGCAGCGCATGTTCGGTGGTTTTCCTGAGACAGCTCCTCCGATGGGCATGCTCACTTCCATTGTGAGTTCGCTGGCTGCATACTACCCGCATCTGGCAACCAATAATTTTGAAAAGGATCTGGAGAATTTCGATCTGTCCTCGGCCATGGCCATCTCGAAGATCCGCACGATTGTGGCGATGATCTACCGGTATCGCCACGGTCTGCCCTTCATTCACGCGCGCGACCTTCCTTTTGCGGATAATTTCCTGCACATGATGTTCTCCGATCCCTATGTGGCTTACACGCCCATTCCGGAGGTCGCCCGCGCGTTGAACCTGCTCCTGTTGCTTCACGCCGATCACGAGCAAAATTGCAGCACCTCGACGGTTCGCATGGTCGCCTCCAGCGGGGCCAACCTCTTCACCTCAATCGCAGCCGGTGTCTGCTCCCTGTCCGGGCCGCTCCATGGCGGGGCAAACGCCGCGGTGATGCACATGCTGCAGTCGATCCATGATGAAGGCGACGATGGCACCCGCTTCATCCAGGCCGCGAAGGGTGGCTCAAAGAGCAACCGTCTCATGGGCTTCGGCCACGCAGTGTACCGCAATTTCGATCCCCGCGCCCGCATCATCGGGAAGGCTTGCGACGAAGTGCTCAATCGTCTGGGCAAGTCCGATCCACTCCTCGACATCGCCAAAAATCTAGAACAGGCCGCACTCAAGGACGATTATTTCATCTCGCGGAAACTCTATCCGAACGTCGATTTCTACTCGGGCATCATCATGCGTGCGCTCGGAATACCAACGGACATGTTTACCGTCATGTTTGCCATCGGCCGCTGCCCGGGTTGGGTCGCCAACTGGAAGGAAGTCGCTTCCAATCCCAAGGGCCGCATCTATCGCCCGCGTCAGCTTTATGTGGGAGCCACCAAGCGTGATTACGTGACCCTCGATCAGCGGGCGTGATTTAACCGGTTGAAAGCGCGGCCATTGGCCCGTCGCAGTGGTTTTAAAGCGCGTCGGGAGTCTGGCCGCCTCCCGCGTCCGGTCCGGGTGGGACGGTCTGCTTAATGGGCGGCTGCCGGAGGATTTCATCCAAGGTCAGTCCCGTGACCCGCTGCAGTCCGCCCAGCATGCGCCACAGCGCGTAGAGCATCATCGCCATGGTGGGAAGGGAAAGCCCGAGCAAACTGACCCAGTGCATTTTCGCCAGCTCGTGGTTGAATTCCTCGGTGCCAGCTGGGCTCCGGATGATGAGACGGGCAAAACTGTAATTGAGCGCCGCGCTGATCAACATCGCCAGGGCGATCAGGTAGCTCGCGGTTCGCATCAGCTTGGCAAAATCCTCCTCGGTCCCACGTGCGGTCAAGGCAAGGTCGATCCGCTCCACGTCGATGATCTGGGGGTTGTAGATCAGCTCATGCACCAGCGGTTCCTTCGATTTCATCGAGGCGAGTATCGCCAACCCGATGAGCGCCGGCAGGGCGCCGTCCTTCACGGCAAACCAAAATCCATCGAGCTTCATCAAGCCAAAGCCGCCCGAGATCAGGACGCTCGCAAAGCCGAGAGCCGACAGGAAATTGAACCGGCGCCGTTTGACGAAATCGTGAATGCCGTAGGCCACCGGAAAAATTAGGGCGGCGATCAGGCCCCATTTGGGTCCGAGGGCCTTGGCGCCGCTGGCCCAGCTCAAAATTGCGGTCGGAATGGCGACGTTGCAGATCAGGTTCAGCCAGAGATTTTCCGGCTTGGGCTTCGGGGCGGTGGTTGAGTCGGTCATTTCGCTATTTGCCAAGCAGAAGTGTGCAGCCCTTAATCGTCAACCTCGACCTATGCTACTTCTCGGAGTCAACATCGACCATTGTGCCACCCTGCGTCAGGCCCGTTACCGGCAGCCCGGTGTAACCACGGGCGGAAATATCGAACCCGATCCGGTCGCCCTGGCCTTCCGCTGTGAAAAAGCCGGTGCAGACGGCATCACCGTCCACCTCCGCGAGGATCGCCGACACATCCAGACAGAGGACGTATTGCGGTTGGCGGCCTCAAAGACCACGCGCCTCAATCTTGAGATGGCTTGCACGCCGGCCATGACCGAATTTGCGCTCATGTTGAAACCGCACTCGGTCTGCCTCGTGCCGGAAAGCCGCGAGGAAATCACCACGGAAGGCGGCCTCGATATCGTGAAGCACCGCGACAAGGTCGCCCGCGTCACCGACGCCATGAATGCCGCCGGAATCAAGACCAGTCTCTTTATTGATCCCGATGAAGAACAGATTGCGCTCTCGGCTGAATTGAAAGCTCCCTGGATCGAGCTCCACACCGGCGCATATGCCAACGCGTATCACGGTACCGGCCGAGCCGTGGAATTCCAGCGCCTCTGCGCGGGAGCAAGACTGGCGCATGCCGCGGGTCTCATCGTCAACGCAGGCCACGGCATCAATTACATTAACGTCGCCGAAATCCGCACCATCCCGCATGCGCACGAACTCAACATCGGCCACAGCATAATCAGTCGCGCGCTCTTCACGGGGATCGACGAAGCCGTGAGCGAAATGAAACGTCTGATGAATACCAGTCAGAGTAATGAATATTGAGCAGCGAGGAGTGAGCATTATACCCACAAGCTTACGTTTGCCGGCTGCTTTGCTGCTCGCTACTCATCCCTCGCTACCCACACCTGCAACATGAGTCTTACTCTTCCCCCCGGCGGCACACTCATCGGCCTCGGCTGCGATTTGATCGAGGTCGAGCGCATCCGCGGTGTCATGGCTAAACACGGCGACCGTTTCCTCAAGCGCGTTTTCACGGAGGAGGAGCAGGCTTACTGCCGCACGCTGAAGTATCCGCACAAAAGTTATGCCGCGCGCTGGGCCGCGAAGGAAGCGGTGTCGAAATGTTTCACCACGGGCATCGGTGAACACCTGCACTGGACTTCGATTTCTGTTTATCATGGCTCGCGCAAGGAACCGCTGGTCCGTCTCGATGAGAAAGCATGGGCGTTGCTCAAGGAAATCGGCGCCACCCACGTGTGGCTGACGCTCTCCCACACCGACACCCACGCGATGGCCGTCGCGGCACTGGTGAAACACCCTTGATCAAGAACAGTCACCGTAGACGACGACTCCGCGCTGTCGTTGGTTGCCGACAGGGAGATCGACGTCCGCCATGTTTTCCTTTCCTCCGCTGACGTCCGGACTAGCCTGAGTTCATGACTTCCGTGCCTTCCCACCCGGTCCTCACCTGCGCCGAGGCCAAGGTTTGGGAGGCGCGTTGCTTGAAGGACGAGGCCGCCGAGTGGGACGCGATGCAACGAGCCGGGGCGGCGGTCGCGCGTGCGGTGGAGGAGGACTTCAAGGAGATCGGCGGTCTGCCAGTCCGGGCCCGGTTGCTCGTGCTCGTCGGCAAAGGCCACAACGGGGGTGATGCGCTGCTGGCCGCACAGGCGATTCTCCCGCGATACCCGCAGTCCACCGCCGAGATTTTGCTGTGCTTCGGTGAGCCGGCATTGCGACCATTGGCCCGGCGCTCCCTCGATGAACTGCTCCGGGCGGCGGGCCCGCGCGCACGTGTGCGCTCAGTGGTTGAGTTCGGCGCGAGCGAGCGCGCCGAACTGCTTGGACAGAATTTTGATCTCTGCATGGACGGGATTTTTGGTTTTCAATTCCGTTCGCCGATGGACAAGGCCACGGTTGGGATGATTGCGTGGGTGAACCAGCATCCGCGCATCCGACTTCGCGCAGCGGTCGATTTGCCCAGTGGGGTGGGCAGGGTAAGCGCCCCCACCGTTTATCGCGCCGACTTCACTTACGCTACGGGCATTGTGAAGTCGCCGTTGCTGCTGTCTGCCAACATTGCAGCGGTCGGCCGGCTTCGCTATTTGGATCTCGGATTTTTCGAGGCGCAGCACGGTGAGCCCAACGCGCCGGATCGCGTGCTTTTACCGTCGATACTCGGACCACTCACGGAACTGCGCTCGCCGCAGTCGGACAAGCGCACTTTTGGCCACCTTTGTGTTGTGGGTGGTTCGGCTAGTTATCCTGGTGCCGTTGTGCTGGCGGTTCGCGCGGCTTTGCGTAGCGGGGTTGGCTTGATCACGGCCTTTGTGCCGGAACGATTCGCCCCGGAGTATGCGGTGAGTCACCCGGAAATCATGTGGGTGGGTTGCCCGCAGAATAGTGCGGGCGGTTTATCTTCGGATTGCCTGCCGGCGCTGCGGGAGCGGCTGAAGCGGGCCAGCGCCTTGCTGGTCGGCCCCGGCTTGGGGGCTGATCCTGAAACGATCGAGCTGGTCCGGCGGATCGCGGCTGAAGTGAAAGTGCCGATCCTGCTGGATGCGGATGCATTGAGACCCGAAGTTGTCCACGAACTCGGGAAAAAGTCGTTTATTTGCACGCCTCACGCCGGTGAATTCAAGCGCATCGCCGGGAAACTTGGCCTGAGGGAATTTTGCAAAAAACAGGGTGGGGTGATCGTGCTCAAAGGGCCGATGACGCAAGTTTGCAGTGGCGCGCCAGCGTCGGTGAAAGCTAACCGTGCGCTGAAGCACCGCGTCACTTCGCCAGCGATCTATTGCAGCCTGTTTGGTGGCCCGGTCCTGGCTCGTGGTGGCAGCGGCGACATGCTCGCCGGGTTGATCGGTGGATTGCTCGCGCAAAAACCGGACGATCCGCTGCTCGCGGCTAGCCGCGGGGTTGTCTGGCACGGACTGGCGGCTGATTTACTGGCTCGCGCTCACGGGCAGGTGGCCGTAGAGAATTCGCAACTTTTAGAGCAGCTCGGGCCGGCGCTCCACCACACTCATGGCTGACTTATTGACGGAGCGGCAGGCGTTCATGGTTCTGAATGACCTGCCTAATATCGGACCGATCACGCTCAACCGGCTGCTGGAGAAATTTGGCAGCGATCCACGGGAGATTCTCCTTTCGGACAAACGCCGGCTCGAATCGGTGCGCGGCGTCGGTCCGGAAACGAGCGCAGCATTGTTGAACTGGCGCACGCATTTCGATCTGGCTCGCGAAGAAGACCGACTGGCAAAAGCGGGTGCGGCTTTCATCACGACGCGAGACGCGGGTTATCCAAAACTGCTGAGGGAAATCAACGACCCGCCCATCGGTCTTTACCGGAAGGGCGATTACCTTTTCGAGCAGCCGTGCATGGCGGTCGTGGGGAGCCGGCGCACGACGCTGTATGGACAATCGGTGGCTAAAAAACTCGGCGCGCAGCTGGCGCAACTGGGCTTTTGTGTCGTGAGCGGACTGGCGCGCGGGATCGATACGGCGGCGCATGAAGGCGCGCTGTCGGTCGGGGGAAAAACGGTGGCGGTGCTGGGCTGCGGTCTCGACATTGTTTATCCGCCGGAGAATCTCGATCTTTACCGCCGCATTGCGGAGACGGGCGCGGTGCTTTCGGAATTTCCATTCGGCCGGAAGGCGGACCGGCAAACTTTCCCGATGCGCAACCGCGTCGTTTCGGGCATCAGCGAGGGAGTTATCGTCGTGGAGAGCGATGTGAGTGGCGGGGCAATGATCACCGCGCGTTTCGCGGGCGAGCAAGGCCGGTTGATTTTTGCTGTTCCGGGCCGAATCGACCAGGCCACGAGTCACGGCTGTCATCAACTGATTCGTGATGGCGCGACCCTCCTGACGAGCGTGGATGATGTTCTCTCCGAGCTAAACTACCTCGACGGCCTGCATCCGAAGACCGCAAAGCTCTCCGATGATGAACCTGATTTGCTGGAGCGCCTCATGCCTTCGTTGAGCGGCATGGAAAAGCAAGTGGCCGCGTGTTTCGCGGGCGGTTCCATCCTGGGCATTGATGCCTTGGCCGGCGTAACGGGCCTGGCCGCGGCGGAGATATCCGTGGCGCTCATGGGGCTGGAGTTGAAACGACTCGTGGCCAAACGCGCCGACGGGGCATTTGAGGCGCGCTCCCCGGTTTAGCGCATCGAATATTTTAAGGTTGGGGTAGGAGCGCCTTTACGCCGCTTGCTGCAACACCCCGAACATGTTCCGAAATATCTACCAGCCATCCGTGAGTCCGGTGACTCGATCATCCTTCATCAGGTAGTCGTGCCGCTCGTCGATAAAGTTTTTGAGACTCGGTGCGGCGTCTCCATCGCGTGATCCTGCGGTCGTATCCTGATCGAGTTCCTGCACGAAGTGGGCGTAGCTGGTCGCCTTGTGCGTCTCCTTGCTCACCTCAGCTGAGATAAACTCGTGATACCGTTTCGCGAGTGGACCGAGTTTGGACCAGTTGAGCCAGTTTTCAGTAATGTCCCGGACATATTCGAGGTATCGTGCGCGCAGGGAATGCACCAGCAGTAATCGCGCAAGCAGGGGTTTGGTGGGGTCGTCCATTCCGGCCAAGGGATCGAGTTCTTCACTGAATGTAACCAGCGTGCGAACGTCGCGCTTTCGACCGCCCAGTCCAAACCGCAATATTCCCGCCTTGGTTTCGCCATCGCCCCGGTTAAGGCCGCCACCCGGGGAATCTTCGCCGATGATCGTTGCATCGCGTTTGGCGATAAAGGTCTGATCGGCTTGAAAAACCGAACGGGAGAAGAGAGTGGTGAAACCTTTTTGTAGCGCCGGTTGGGTCAGGATGGCGGACTTTGGATTGCTCCACGCGGCAAACCATCGCCCGAAGGTGTCGATCACTTCCTGGCTGGTCAATTGGCCGTCTTCATTTCCATCCATTACTTTGAAAATATCCTGTCCGATTATTCTGGCCGGATCGTCGCGGCCAAAAGTCTGTTTGGTGCGTCCGTCAGCGACCGAGGCAGGGGCGAGCAGCGCGTGAAACTTGGTGATGAATTGGTCGCGGGTGAGTTTGCCGACCAAGTCCTCGTCCATGACGAGGAACCAGGAACGAGCGAAGGTCAGCCATTCATCCCGGGTGATTTTGCCGGTGAAATCGCTGTCGGCTTTATTGATGAAACTGTAGCTCAGGAGCATCCCGAGATCGGTGGCGCTTGCGCGAGGGAAGTCCTTCGAATTGTAACCTGGTGGCACGGGATCACTGGAGGCTTTGCCCGGGTCGTTTGCATTGGGCGCTGCTTTGCCGCTCTCCGGGCCTTTGGGTTTGGCTGCTGATTCCGAGCGTCGTGAGCGATGGGCATATTCGCTGAGTTCGACGAGACGGAAACTGGCCTCGGCCTCTTGGGGGATCAGGTGAAAGCGCCCGCCCGCGGCAAGGTAAAGCCCGTAACCGCCCGTACTGCTGCCATAGCCGTCCTGATTGATCATGACGTTTTCCAGTGCGAGAAACTTGAGCGCGCTGTTGAGATCGAGGCGGGAGGCGAGGGCGGCTTCGAGCTCACTGGGTGGAGTTTGGTTCAGGATTTTGCAGAATTCCGCCAGCGCCGACCATGCGGCGGAATCCTCGGGCGATTGCAAATGGTAGCAGGCGCGGTAGGCTTCGGATTTGTCGCCGAGATAGGCGAGATTGCCGCGGGATGAAACCGACCACCATGATCCCCCCGTGGTCCCGAAGTTTTCTTTGATGAAAACTTCGTCGAGCGGCTGGACGCTGACATAAATGCCCCAGTTTTCCCCGTTGATACCGACCCGCACGAAATTCGTCCGTGGTGCGGGAAGGTATTCCCGGGCCACCTGCGCATAGAGTGCCGCACGCAGCAGTGTCGGATCAGTCCCGGCATCGAGTAATTTGAGCTGCCGTTGACCGTTGAATGGTTGGCCGGCCACGGTGGCGTCGAGAGTGAGATCGAGCGCGCGTTTGTAGCCTGTCGCGGTGGTAGGGGTCGCTGCTTGAGTGTGAAAATGCACTCTGACGCCGGAGGAGATCTGGCCATCAAGAGTTAAACGGGCGGGCACGGAGATGTCGGTGCGCGCGAACTCGGTCAGTTCCTTTTCCCAATCGGGGTCTTCGAATTCAAGTAAGAGCGTCCGCAATGTTCCCGGGTCATAGAGCGGCTGGTTCGGAAAGAGCGGAATCCCGGACGTGCTGATTTTTTCGCCTGCTTTGAATGACTCTAGGGCGGTGGCCGGCGGTGCAGTCGGTCCGGTTCGGCCGGAGGGAATCACCGCACCCGACGGCGGGTGCTGAGTGAGGTAGGTGCGTGCGGCCTGACGTTCTTTGGCGTCGAGCTGATGGTCGCCGTTGCGGTCAAATTGGACGGCTAGCTGTTGGATTTGGTTGGAAACGGCAGTTGCTGCCTGTTCTTCAGCGTGAAGAAAACCAATGAGGTAAAAGGACAAAAAAAGGCCGCGGGGAAGTGAAAGGCATTTCATGCTGAAATAGAACGGGGCGTTCTGATTAGTCAGAGGCCGGGTTTGTACCGTTCACGACAGCCGCTATTCCGCAAAGTTGCGGCGATACGGCGGTTTCGGCCATTCCCTTGAATCGGGTGATGTCGCGCCAGTCGGAATTCCAGTCGACTTGCGGGATAAATCCTCAACCCGGCGGCCAGGCGAGGGGGCGTTGGCCGAGGAGGTGGACGTGCAGATGCGGGACACTTTCGCCACCGTCGCGGCCGTTGTTGATCACGAGCCTGAAGCCCGATTCGGCGATACCCAATTTCTTGGCAAGCGCGGCCGCAGTCAACATGAGGTGGCCGAGCAGGGCTTGGTCGGCCGGGGTGGCTTCGGCGACGCACGGGATGAGTTTCTTTGGGATAATCAGGACGTGGACCGGGGCCTGTGGGGCGATATCGTGGATGGCGATGCAGAGCTCGTCCTCATGCGCCAGCTTTGCGGGAATCTCGCGATCAATGATTTTCTGAAAAAGGGTTTTCATGCTGAAGTAGCGAGCAGCGGGTAGAGGGTTGGGAGAGATTTTGCGACGGCGTGATGCTCGCTGCGCGCTACTCACTCCTCGCTGCTATAAAAACAACAGATGCATGTTCGCCGTGCGACGGGAACGGGCGGCGGCGAGATTGCGGATCAGCGCGAGACTGTCGTCGTAATTCTGGCGGCGGCGCTCTGTCCAGCGCTTCTTTAGCGGGCAATGGGCGGCGCGCAGATTGGTGACCAATAACGTCGATTCAGGATACGCGGCGAGCTGCCGCAGACCTTGCATGACACCGGCGCGGGCAAAGAGGGGGGTGTCTCCGGTTTCATCGGCCCCGGCATCCCAGTGGAAAAAACCGTGTTGCGGCTGACCGGCACACAGCCGCTCAAAGAGCTGCGCCACCGCAGCGACGAAGGCAGGATCGGTGGGCGCGCGCTCAATGGCGTCGCCCAGACTCGTGCTGATCGCGTCGTCGATTTGTTGCGCCAGATAGAGATCATGGCCGGTCAACGGGGCAAAAAGCGCGTTGAGAAAGTGCAGCCGGCGCAGTTGAAGGGAGCGCGTCATTTTTTGGACTTGGGGGCAGCCGGCGCTTCATCGGGGGCGAGGGTGCTGATCTCTTGCACGAACTCGGAGACGTCACGGAATTCCTTGTAGACGGAAGCAAAGCGCACGTACGCGACCTGGTCGGTTTTACGCAGACGTTGCATGACATGTTCACCGATGGCGCTGGTTGGAACCTGGCTGTCGTACTGGGCTTCGACGGCATCCAGCACGTCTTCAATGAGCATGGTAATCTGCTCATTGTCGACCGGGCGTTTGTGGCAGGCGGCGCGGATGGCGCGGAGGAGTTTGTCGCTGTCAAACGGTTCCTGCCGGCCATCGCGTTTGACCACGACCATGCTGTCCCGCACGAGGGTTTCGGTGGTCGTGAAACGGTTGCCGCACTCGAGACATTCGCGGCGGCGGCGGGTGTTATTGCCGTCGCGGGCGATCCGCGAGTCGATCACCTTGTCCTCGATAGAGGTGCACTTGGGGCAGCGCATGGAGTCAGTTCAGAGAAAGAAAATTTTTCAGGATCTGCATGCCACCCTCGGTGGCGATGGATTCCGGATGAAATTGCACGCCAAAAACGGGAAACTGTTTGTGTCGCAGCCCCATGATTTCGCCCTCGGCGGTTTCAGCGGTGATTTCGAGACAGTCCGGGAGGCTGGACCGTTCAACCAGCAGCGAATGATAGCGGGTCGCCGTGAAAGGCGAGGGCAGGCCCTGGAAAATATCCGTGCCCCGGTGCAGGATGGGCGAAAGTTTGCCGTGCATCTGGCGGGGCGCGCGAATCACGTTACCGCCGAACAGCTGGCCGATGGACTGGTGGCCGAGGCAGACGCCGAGCACGGGTTTTTTACCGGCGAAAGCTTTAATGATGCCGATGCTGACACCGGCATCGGAAGGCGTGCAGGGCCCCGGTGATATGAGGATGCGGGCGGGGTTGAGGCTTAGAGCTTCGTCGGGGGTGATCTCGTCGTTGCGGAAGACGCGCATGCTTACCCCCAGCTGGCCAAAATACTGGACCAGGTTGAAGGTAAAGGAGTCGTAGTTGTCGATGACCAGCAGCACTTTTGTGACAGTTACCCTGCAATTGACAGGGGGTCAAGTCCGCGGGCAGGGTGATGTTTCACGTATGACAGACCACTTTCAGCTGTTAAAGACCGACACAGGCACCGCCGCGAGACGTGGACGGCTGGGCACGCTGCATGGCGTGATCGAGACGCCTATTTTCATGCCGGTGGGGACGCAGGGCACGGTCAAGTCGCTGACGCCGGTACAAATCCGCGAGACCGGTGCGCAAATCATTTTGGGCAATACCTACCACTTGAACCTTCGTCCGGGATCGGAGTTGATTCGCGATTTGGGCGGGTTGCATAAATTCATGGGGTGGGACGGTCCGATTCTGACTGATAGCGGAGGTTTTCAAGTGTTCAGTCTGGCGAAATTGCGCGAGATCGGGGACGACGGCATCGCGTTCCAGTCGCACATTGATGGATCGAAGCTTTTTCTCGGACCGCGCGAAGTGATGACCATTCAAAGCAACCTGGGGTCTGACATCGCGATGGTCATTGATGAGTGTCCGCCGTGGCCCTGTACGCGCGAAGAGTGCCGCCGGGCGGTGGACCGCAGTTATCGCTGGGCGCAACAGTGCAAGCAGATCGCGACCGACAACGGCTTTCTGGGCGCGGGGCACCATGTTTTTGCCATCGCGCAGGGCTCGACGTTTGACGACTTGCGGCGCGAGGCGGCCCAGTCCCTCGCTGCGCTGGATTTTACCGGTTATGCCGTGGGCGGAGTCAGTGTGGGCGAACCGGAACCCGAGATGCTCAAGCAGGTGGCGGCGACCACCCCATTCATGCCGGCGCACAAGCCGCGTTACACGATGGGACTCGGCACCCCGCCGCAGATTTTGAAGATGATCGCGCTCGGAGTGGACATGTTCGATTGCGTCCACCCGACCCGCGTGGCGCGCAACGGGGCGGCCTTTACGCCGGATGGGCTGATCAATCTCCGCAACGAACGCTACCGCGCCGATCCCAAGCCGCTGGTCGAGTGCCTGGATAATTACACTTGTAAGAATTTTTCCCGTGCCTACCTGCGTCACCTGGTGATGGCTAGCGAGATTCTCGCGTGCACGCTGCTCACTTTGCACAATCTTCATTTCTACCTTGATCTCGTCGCGCAGGCGCGGGCACACATCGAGTCGGGCGATTATGGATCGTGGCACCGCGCGTGGGTCGAGCGCTACGAGAACGGTGAAAATGTTTCACGAGTCCCGTGATTTTCTGACTAGCACCGGCCTGATTTCCCGCCTAACTTTTTATTATGCGCATCCTCATTACCGGCGGAGCCGGATTTCTTGGCAGCCATCTTTGTGACAAACTGCTCGCGCAGGGCCACGAGGTCATCTGTCTCGACAACCTTTTCACGGGTAGCAAAGCCAACATCGCCCACCTCGCGGATAATCCGAATTTCGAATTTGTCCGCCACGATGTGATCGATCCCTACAAGTATGAGGTCGATCAAATCTATAATCTGGCCTGTCCCGCTTCCCCGCCGCACTACCAGTTCAATCCGATCAAGACGACGAAGACATCGGTCATGGGCGCGATCAACTGCCTCGGCCTCGCCAAGCGCGTGAAAGCCCGGGTATTTCAAGCCAGCACCTCAGAGGTCTACGGCGATCCTTCGGTCCATCCACAGCCGGAATCCTACTGGGGGAACGTGAATCCGATCGGCCGCCGCTCGTGTTACGATGAAGGGAAGCGGGTGGCGGAGACGTTGTTCTTCGACTACCACCGTGAAAACAAGGTCGATATCCGCATCGTGCGGATTTTTAACACCTACGGCCCGCGGATGCATCCGAACGACGGGCGCGTCGTCTCCAATTTCATTGTGCAGGCACTGAAGGGCATCGATCTCACCATCTACGGTGACGGTCAGCAGACCCGTTCCTTCTGTTACGTGGACGATCTCTTGGAGGGTTTTGTCCGACTGATGAACCAGACGGAAACCGTCGGACCGGTGAACATCGGCAATCCCGGGGAATTCACGATGCTCGAGCTGGCGGAGCAGGTGCTGAAGCTGACCAAGAGCAAATCCAGGATCGTGCACAAGCCACTGCCCGCCGACGACCCGAAGCAGCGCCGGCCCGACATCACGCTCGCCAAAAAATATCTCAAGTGGGAGCCCAAGGTTCAACTCGCGGAAGGACTCAAGAAAACCATCACCTACTTCAAGACGAAGGTTTGAACGGCGGTGGCGGTGGAGCGTTCGCGCAAGAATTACTTTGGGCTTGAAGTGACTTCTCAATGGTAGGGCGAGCACTCCGCTGCCCGCCGGGAATTGCGACCCAAGCTTGGCGCGGAACGGAGTCCGTGCCCTGCCACTATTCGGCTCAACCCTAGGCGCTGGTCTCAGCTGTGCCTTTGAGCTGGTTCGCGGGAAGTTGATAGGTTCGGTTCGTCCCCTTCCAATCGCGTGACGAGCACGTCGACGGTCATCTGACGCTTTGCGGTGCCGCGATAGGTACCTTTGAGTGGTGAGACGTCGGCGTAGTCGCGCCCGACCGCAACTTTGACATAATGGCCGTCCACGAGCCGGTTGTTGGTGGGATCGAGACCGCACCAGCCGGTGGCGGGCAGGTAAACTTCGACCCACGCATGACTGGCCTGGGCGCCTTTCAAATGTTCGGCGGGGCCGTTGTACAGATAGCCGCTCACATAGCGCGCGGGAATTTTCACGGCGCGGCACAGACCGAGCATCACATGGGCGAAATCCTGGCAGACGCCGGCGCGGTCTTTTACGACATCGCGCATGTGGGTGTGGACGTGCGTGGACGAAGGCTGATAGCGAAACTCACGGAAGATGTATTGCATGATGGTCTGTGCGGTCTGCCATGCATCGATCTGATCCTCGGTCACATCCAGCGCGAGCCGCCACAATTCAGCGCCGGATTCGACATAGGTGCTCGCCTGCAAAAAATCGTAGCAGCGTTCTTGACGGGCGCAGTCGCCCATCGCGGCCAGGGGCGTGGAGGTGGCCTCCGCGGCGAGGACCGGCAAATCGCCCGTCGTCACCACCGAGGTCGCTTCGACGCTCAGTTCGGTGTGCGACTGCGTGATTTCGAACAGGTGGACGATGTTGAAATGGAAATCGAGATAGTGCGAAAGCTTGGAGGTCGGCAGTATTTTCAGCAGGAAATTCTGGCAGACCTGCGCGCCGGTGCTGACGGGCTGCAATCGGGCCTCGTTAAAACTTTCCCGTACGTTGGTCTCATATTTGTAGCGGGTCCGGTGCAAAACGTGAAGTTTCATGCGGTCGTCTTCGGCTCGGAAGCGGGTTCGACCGGTTCGCGGCAGGCGGGCTCAAGTGAGACCAGACCGCGGCGGGCCGTCTGCTGTTGCTGCTGTTCTTCCTGCTGCCGGAGCTCGTATTCCTCGGGAATGAGAAAGGGTTGCGAAATGTAGGTTTGAAAGAGGGCGTCGCCGATCGCGTTTAGCTTGGCTTGGATGACATCAATGTACGTGTGCAGGCCGATTTCAAAAATATCCTCGACGGTGCTGAATTGCAGTTCGGCCAGCAGCCGGCCCGCGAGTTTTTCGCCGGCGTTGCTGAAGCGGCCCTCGCGCACCCCCGAGATGCGGCGCAAAACCGTGTTGAGATGGCGGACTGAAAAACGCACGGAGCGGGGGAATTCATCGGAAAGCAGCAGCAGCTCGGCCACCAGCGCCGGTTCGACTTCCCCGCCGTGCAGCGCCTTGTAGGCGTCCCAGGCACTGCAGGACCGGAGCACGGCGGACCAGCCGAGTGCATCGCTCTGGCTGGGCGCGCCGGGCATTCCCTTCTCAGGCAAAGACGCGTGACGCACATCAAGGATGCGCGAGGTTTTATCAGCGCGTTCCAAGAAGCGTCCGGCCTGCGTGAAGAACCAGCCCTCATTGCGGACGACGGTGGCGTCGGTCAGACCTTGGAGGAGCAGCGAGCCATTCTTGATCGTGAGGAAAAAATCGGAGGGACTTTCGTTCCACAGGTCTCCCGCGCGGGGAGAATTGAGAAAGAGATAGAGCCGGTTGAGTTCCTCCCACAATTCGGCGGTGATCTGGTCGCGCACCATGCGGGCATTTTCGCGAGCCTGGGCGACCGACGACAAAATGGAATTGGGGTTTTCGGTCTGGAAGACGAGAAATTCCGTGACCGTCTGCCCAGTGGTGCGCGGATGCAGGCGGCGGAACAGTTCCTCGTCGCCCGAACTTTGGACGATGGGAATCCAGTGGGCGTCGAGTCCGCTGTCATCAAGATTGCGGAAATCGAGGAGGAGCTGGAGGTTCACGTCCACGAGGCGCGCGATGCTTTCGGCGCGCTCGATGTAGCGGCTCATCCAGTAGAGATTATTGGCGACACGGCTTAGCATGGTCGGAGGGATTAATGGTTGCCGTAGAGAACCCAGGTTTCCTTGCTGCCGCCACCTTGGGAGGAGTTGACGACGAGGGAACCCTTGCGGAGGGCGACGCGGGTGAGACCGCCGGGAATGATCACGGTCTTTTCCCCGTAGAGCACAAAGGGGCGCAGATCGATGTGGCGGCCGGCGAAGCCTTCGCCTTCGCAATGGGTCGGATGCCGGGAAAGCGAAATCATGGGCTGGCCGATGTAATTGCGCGGATCGGCGATGATGCGTTTGCGGAAATCATCCCGCTCGGCGACCGTGGCGTGCGGCCCCATCAGCATTCCATAACCGCCGGCCTCGTTCGCCGCCTTGATGACGAGCTTGTCGAGATTTTCGACCATGTATTGCCGGTCGGCATCCTCGCTCGCCAGATACGTGGGCACCTGTTGCAGCAACGGTTCTTGGTCGAGATAATATTTGATGATGCGCGGGACAAAATAGTACATCACCTTGTCGTCCGCCACGCCGGTGCCGATCGAGTTGGCGAGTGAGACGTTGCCTGCGCGGTAGGCGTTGACCAGGCCCGGGACGCCCAGCGCGGAGTCTTTGCGGAAAACCGTCGGGTCGAGAAAATCATCATCGATGCGACGGTAAATGACATGCACGGGCCGCAGTCCCTTGGTGGTGCGCATGAACACATGTTGGTCGCGCACCAGCAGGTCGCGGCCCTCAACAATCTCGATGCCCATCTGCCGGGCGAGGTAGGTGTGCTCGAAATAGGCCGAATTGTAAGCGCCGGGCGTCAGCAGCACGACGTTGGGCTCGGCCACCCCGGGAGGTGAAACGTAGCTGAGCATCTTGAGCAGTTCGTTGGAATAATTTTCCACCGGCCGCACGCCGCCGGCCTCGAAAATCTCGGGGAATGTGCGCTTCAAGGCACGCCGATTTTCCATCACGTAGCTGACGCCGGAAGGACACCGGCCGTTGTCTTCCAGGACGAGGTAATTGCCCTTGTCGTCGCGGATGATGTCGGTGCCGCAAATGTGGATGTAGATGTCGCGCGGCACCTTCACGTTGACGAATTCGCGCCTGAAATGTTTGGCCGACATTACATAGTGGGCGGGAATGGT
>JANYDX010000230.1 GCA_025363395.1 Verrucomicrobiota bacterium | reverse complement strand
TCGGGCGACCTGGCGAGGGATGTCCGCGGATTTGCGGTGAAGTTCTACACGTCCGAGGGAAACTACGATCTCGTGGGCAACAATATCCCGGTCTTCTTCATTCAAGACGCGATGAAGTTCCCTGACCTGGTCCATGCCGTGAAGATGGAAGCCGACCGCGGTTTTCCCCAAGCCGCCTCCGCCCACGACACATTTTGGGATTTCGCGAGTCTTTCGCCAGAGACGATGCACATGCTCATGTGGGTCATGTCGGACCGGGCCATCCCGCGTTCGCTCCGCATGATCGAAGGCTTCGGCGTCCACACCTTCCGCCTCATTGACGCCGCCGGCACCGCCCGTTTTGTGAAGTTTCACTGGAGGCCGAAGCTCGGGGCTGCTTCGGTCCTGTGGGACGAAGCCGTTAAGATCAACGGCGCAGACCCCGACTTTCACCGTCGCGATTTGTGGGAGGCCATCGGCCGGGGCGATTTCCCCGAATGGGAGCTGGCATTGCAGGTCTTCGATCAAGCGACTGCAGACAGTCTGGACTTTGACGTGCTGGACGCGACGAAGTTGATCCCCGAGGAAATAATTCCCCTGCGGGTGGTCGGCAAAATGGTGCTCAATCGCAATCCGGACAATTTTTTTGCGGAGACCGAGCAGGTCGCGTTCCTTCCGACAAACATCGTGCCGGGCATCGATTTCTCAAATGATCCACTGCTCCAAGGCCGCCTGTTTTCCTACCAAGACACCCAGCTCAGCCGGCTCGGGGGACCCAATTTTCACCAGATCCCAATCAACGCACCGCGCTGCCCGATGCACAATTTCCAACGCGACGGTTTGCGCCAGATGCAGGTGCCGAAGGGTCGCGTGAACTACGAGCCGAACTCGCTCGACAACGGCACTCCGCGGGAAAACCCGGTCCGCGGCTTTGTGAGCCACCCGGAGCCGGTTGACGGGAGCAAACTCCGCCAGCGCCCGGCGAGTTTTGCCGACCACTATTCCCAGGCGCGCATGTTTTTTCACTCCATGACGCCGCCCGAACAAGCGCACATCGTCAGCGCGTTTGCCTTTGAACTCGGGAAAGTCGCGACCAAGCCCATCCGGCAGCGCATGCTCGGGCATCTCGCAAATATCGACGCTTCGCTCCACGAGCAGGTCGCGGACGCGCTCGGGATGAAGGGCCAGCAAGAGAAAATTGCGCCTGCCATAAAACCGCGCGATCTCGCGCCGTCCCCCGCCTTGAGTCTGATCGGCAAGGCGAAAGCCACGCTGGCAGGGCGGAAAATAGGCGTGCTGATCACCGACGGTTTTGACTCCTCATTGCTCGCCACTCTACGCACCAGCGCAAAAGCAGAACAGGCGGCACTCGTGGTGATCGCGCCAAAAGTCGGCGGTGCACAGGATGCCGACGGCAAACCGGTGACAGCCGACTTCGCCCTGTCGGCTGCATCGTCGGTGTTTTTCGATGCCGTGGTTATCCTCGCCTCGGTTCAGGCCGCCCAGGACTTGGCGACGCAATCCGCCGCCGTCGATTGGGTTGGCAATGCCTATGCGCATTTGAAAATCATCGGCCATACCACTGGTGTACAGCCTTTGCTCGACCGCGCCGGGGTGCAACCGGGTGAAGGCATCTTGGTACTGGCCGGGAGAAATTCTGTGGGCTCATTCATCCAAGCCGCGAAAAAGGGCCGTGTCTGGGACCGCGAGCCTTCCTTACGCCGCCCAGGGTAATTCGGACGGCCACGGCAGCGGAAGAGGCAGGGCATTGGTGTGCTCAATGCGCCCCGACCGCGACCGCACGCGGGCCAAAATTTCCCAGTCAAATCCGACTCCCGGCTAAAATTTTCCCAACGAGAAATACGGGCTCGAAATTAAGTGGCGATTTTCCCGGAATTTATGTGAACGCCGCCATTGGCACATTCAAAGCAAAGGATGGTTTGAACAGTCAAATTCTCAAAAAAACCATGAACTTAATCCGATACAGCTATCCACGTACAAGTTCGCTCGTGTCAGCCTCCGGACGCAGCCCATGGCAGGGGCTGGAGTCGGAATTTGACCGTCTGATTGAAACCGCGCTCGGTGAACTGGCCCCAGCCGGCTCCCCGCACCGCTTCCTGGTGGATCTCCACGAGGACAAGGACAACGCCTATCTCCGGGCCGAATTGCCCGGCGTAAGTCGCGAAGACATCACCGTCGAAATGGTCAATGGCTACCTCAGCATCAATGCAGAGCGCAAGACCACTGACGACGACGGCAAAGTGATGGAAACGTTCTCACTGAACCGTTCCGTCGCCATTCCCCACGAAGTGCAGGCCGACAAGATTACCGCCGGTTTTGAACACGGTATCCTGACGGTCACGCTGCCTAAATGCGAAGAGACCAAGCCAAAAAAGATTACCGTCCAAGTTAAATAAACAGGAGATCTTACCCATGACACTTCTTCAATCTATTGTACCCGCCTTGGGTCGTGCCACGCGCTTGGAGTCCAACGCAGCTCGCCAACCGAGTGAACCCCGGGTCAAACCCGTCTTCACGCTTAAGGAAGACACGAATTCGTTTCAAGCCACCGTCGAACTGCCCGGCGTCGCGAAAGAAGGCCTCGAAATCACCGCGCAGGAAGGGGAAATTACGGTGGTCGGCCGACGCGCCTGGTCGCCACCTGCAGACTGGACCACGCTCTACCGTGAAACACCGCGCGCCCACTACGAACTCAACCTGAGACACGGCAGTGAAGTTGACGCATCAAAGATCAACGCCGAACTCAAAAACGGAGTCCTGCGGATCAACCTGCCGAAAGCCGATGCGGCCAAGCCGCGGAAAATCACGGTGAGCTAAATACAGGCAGTCGGATCACTCTATATCATCAACCTGAAATTTCAGGTGGTGGTCCATCGGAACCCAAGTTCTCTCACCTAATTCAAGCCCGGTCTTTTGGACCGGGCTTTTTAATTTCCGGCGGGTTGAATACAGCGGGGCACGCCTCAGCCGGGAAACCAGCTTCGGCTTGGATGAAGGAAAGACCACGGCAGGGCGCCGTGGCTCCAAAAAACAGTAGCCGGCACGGGAATTTTTATTTCAAAGCAAGCCTTCACGCGCCTTTCCGCATCGTCTTCCACGTCTCCAGGCAGCGCTGCGCGGTCTCGAATTCTGAAAACCGGCTGCCTTCCTGTTCCATCAGATAAAATTCCACTCCACCGGTCGACTCGACTGCGGCCATAATCTCTGACCAGGGCGAAACCCCTTCGCCGAAGAGCACGCGGTAGCCTTTGCCCTCGGCATTGGTGCCGGGAGTCCAGTCCTTGAGGTGGACGCTTTTAATCCGGCCGGGGTTCGCCTTGATCCAAGCGATGGGATCAGCGCCCGCTTCCATGCAGGTGCCGACGTCAAACTGGAGCACAAATTCCTTGGGCGTATTTGCGGCGAGAATATCCATGACCCGCATTCCACCCTCGAGTGGCTTCCACTCCGTCTGATGATTGTGAAAGCCGGCGCTGAGCCCGTGAGGCTGGAGCTGGCCCGCCGCGGTGCTCAGCTGCGCGGACAATTTCTTCCAACCCTCCACCCCCTCGGTCCCCTTGGGCGCCATGGACAGGATCAGATGCCGGGCACCGATAATCTGGTTCAGTTCAATCGCCTTGGCCATCCCCTCGCCCGGCGTGAAGGTCTCGATGTGATTGTGGGTGGAGAAACAGCGCAGGCCAAGATCATCCATGAGGCTGCGCACTTCTTTGGCATAGGGCATCGTCCAGTTATAGTACGGCGCATAGAATTCAACGGCATCGTAACCGATTTTCGCGACCTCGCGCAATGTCCCGGGGAGATCGCGGGCGAGATTTTCCCGCACCGAGTAGAGTTCGAGGCCGATGGGATATTTCCGCGTAGCCCGGGGTCCGGGGGAGACCGGAGCAACCGGCCCGGCTGCCGCAAAAGTGCGACCAGCGAATGACTGGGCCAGAAAGAAAGCGGGAACCATGCTGGAGAGCGCGAGGAACCGGCGCCGCGAGCGGGTATCAATCGGTGATTTCGTTTGGGGCATGCAGGAAATGGGACCCCGCAATCATACAAGAACAAGGATAATTTCGCCCGGCCGGAACTCAGGCTCCAATCCCAAGCGGCATCGTTCCACGAGCGAGGCACTCCCTTGCCGCGTCCCCGTTCACCGGCGTTCCCATTGTTCAAATCGATCCGCCCTCTCCGGGCCAAGCTATTCACCGTCTCCGAAGAGAGCGTCCTGCTTTTCAATTTTGGGGCCATTCACCGTCTGGCCGAGCAGACGTCGCAAAGCCAGCGCTGCCTTGGGGGCAAATTTTTGGGCGTGATTGTTGACACTCACGTGCACGTCCTTGGCGCCGGCGGCGAGGACCCTGATCCGCGCGGCAATTTCCGCCAAATCGGCCGCGGTGTAATCATAATGGTGTTTCCCGGCCGCGGTTTCCTCCTCCAGGTACTTTGGGTTTCGCCCGTGCAGCCGCAGGTAGGCGAGACCGGGATTGGTCACCACGTCGATGGGAGGCAGCAGCGCCGTGGAGTTGAGCTGAGGCACGTCAACGGCCACCCACACCAGCTTGCGGCGGCGGAAATAGGCGAGAGTCGCGCCCAATGCATCGCCTTCGATCCAATCGCGGTGGCGCAATTCCACGGCGAGCGGTCGCGGGGGAAGTTTTTCAATCAGCGCATCAAGTTCCTCCAGGCGGTGCCGCTGCGGGCCGAAAGAGGGTGGAAGCGTGAGTAGAAACGCCCCGAGCCTTTTTGCCTTCAACAACGGCTGGACCGCCTCGTGGGTTTTCTTGATCAAATCGCTCTCCGCGGCCTTGGCCGGATTTTGGGAAAAGGCGCGGTGTAATTTGAAATCAAAAATAAATCCTGCGGGAGTTTCGGCCACCCAGCCCGAGGTGGCAGCGGGCGCCGGCGTGTTATGATAAGTCAGGTTTAGCTCGATGCGATCAAACCACTGCGCATAAGTGCGCAGCCGGGCATTTGCCGGCAAACCCTTGGGATAAAGGAGCCCGACGTATTCTGGATCAGCCCAGCTACCGCAGCCAATATGGATCGCCATCGTAAATAATTTTCGGATTATCCGAAGGCTTGAACCTAGCCAGGAACGATCAGGAAACCAGCCCGATCATCCCGCCCGATGTTTTCCCTTCCACCCTATTTTTTCTCATCAGGCACCACGCCCAGAAATCTGGTTTCGCCGAGATTGACTCGGGTTGCCGAAAGCGGCTTTCGCAGGAGACCCTGACTGTCCCGCCCGAAATAGCGCGAGGCCGCCTGCGCCATTCCGGCCAGCTGTTTTTCAAAATCATTATGCCGTTCGCGAATGCTAAAGCGGGTTTCCCAAAGCAATTTTCTCTCCTTGCGCTGGAGGAGGGTTTTGAAGTCATACGCGAGTAGCACCACATAGTACCGGCTCTCCTCCACCTCATCGACCACATCCTGCCGTCGGTGGGCGAGCGCAGTCATCTGATAAGCCTCCACCCGCCGCATTTCGGGCAGGTAGCCCAGAATCGAGGCATTTTCCGAATTACGATGATCGCGCGCTCGATTGGCCATGGCGGTGAGCACCTGCGATTGGCTGAGCGCACTTTCGGCGGCAATTTTAATGGCCGCGTCCTGCTGTCCGCGTTGCATTGCCCCCGAACAGCTCGGATCACTGACCATCACCTCGGACAGCGCGCCGGTGGGGGGTGGCTGCGGTGGCGCCACGGGTGGGGGCACCAAACTCTGGGCAATCTGATATTCCGGGGAAGAAACAGTGCCGTCGGTGCCTGCGGTGGCCCCCCAGTACACCATGATCAAGAGATCGGTGGAGCGCGGAGTCCTGGGGTCGCAGGGCCGAAAATTTTGCAGGGCAAGCGAAGGCGCGATAACATGGGCAATGTCCACAAAACCCAGTTTGTCGATGGTCAGGTCTTTCATCACTCCCCCAAGAATCCCCCCTTCACCGAAGGCGTAGGTCTCCGCTTTGAAAGAACCGTCGGGCAATGGCGTGCGGTTGTAATCCGGGCTGACACTGGAATAAACCGCGACCACTTCTCCCGCTTCTCCCCCATGGGCCGGGGCCGGCAGCAGGGCCAGTGCCCCGTTGAAAAACAGGGTCGCGACCGTCAGCCAAAGGGAGGAAGCGGTACGGTGGCGCCCCGCCACCGATCGAATCAAATCCGGGTTGAAGTCGCGGCCGACCCTGAAGGAGCAGGTGAAGATGTTCATGTGGATGTGGGCTCGCGGAGAGCGAGGTGCATCGGAGTCATGGCTCCGATTCTGCGGCATAACACCACATCGTGATCGCACCCTTCATCGGCCCCCAAAATCCTGCCGCGTTACGTGCTCGCAGGATTCCGATTCCCGCAAACAACGTGGACCGCGCTCCGGATTTTCCAAATCCAGCTTTCCCTTCGCTCCCAAGTCACTGCTTTGGCGCAGGCTGGTCGTGACCGCCTTGATGCAGAATCAATGAAACGACCCGGCCCTGCCCGTCCCGGACGAATTCAATCTGCGCATCCACTACTTTGAGGAAGAAGCTCTTTTCCGATTCCGGAAACATCGGAAACTTTGGCTGACCCATGGCTTGGGCCATCAACTGATCCCCTTCGCGGGTAACTGCGATTGAAAAGGTCGGCGCGAGGGGATAGTTGCCAACGTACTGAGCCAGAATCCCTGGCGGAACAACCACCGTCTTCCTTTCCGCCGGTAACTTAATCTCCTCGCCATGAGCCAGCCCACCAAGCTCACCGCCGATTTGAACTGGCGCGCCGCCGCTCAAATTGCCCAATACCACCACCGTCAGTTGATCATCGGGAAAATAGCCAAGGTAGGTGACAAACCCCTCGATGCCGCCACCGTGTGAAATCAGCTTGTGGCCGTTCTTGGTCACGACGCCCAAGCCAAACGCATAGTCGTTCTTAAACGGCGCAGTCATTTTCTGCAGCGAAGCGGGCGAAAGTAATTTGCCTCCGAAGAGTCCCTGCTCCCAACGCAGGAGATCCTCCGTGGTCGAGTACAATGAACCTGCGGCAAACGGAATGCTCATGTGCACGAAGCCGGCGTTTTGGGGACCCTTTGCACCCGGCTCGTAGCCCGCGGCCCGTCGCAAGAGGATGGCGGTGTTTGAATCATAGCCGGAATCCTTCATGTCGAGCGGCGTGAAAATATTTTCCTGCACAAATTTCGCGTAATCCTGCCCGCTGATCCGTTCGATCAGATGGCCGAGCAACACATAGCCCGAATTGCTGTAATTCCACTTCTCACCCGGCTCGAATTCAAGCGGCTTGTCACGAAACTTCGCCACGGTCTTCTGCGGAGTCGTGGCAAAAGGCTCACTAGCCGCATAGTCCGGGAAGCTCGTGAAGCTGGGGATACCGGACGTATGGGTCAGCAGGTGGAAAATCGTGATCTTGTCCTAGGCCGCTGGTGCGTCAGGCAAATATTTCCTGACCAAGTCCTCCACCTTTAGTTTACCGCGCTCCTCGAGGAGAAGAATCGAAGCGGCGGTAAACTGTTTGGTCACCGAGCCCAGCCGGAACTTGGTCGAGGGTTGGTTCGGGATATTCCACTCGAGGTTGGCCAAACCGTAGCCTTTATTCAGCAAAACCTCGCTACCCCGCGCCACCAACACCGAGCCCATGAACTGGCCGCTGAC
>JANYDX010000174.1 GCA_025363395.1 Verrucomicrobiota bacterium | reverse complement strand
GCCGCCGGAGAGCGTGCGGGAGGCTCGGTCGAGCGACAGATAACCGAGGCCTACCTGCGTCAGGTAGCGCAGCCGGGTGACAATCGAGTCATAGGCCAAATCCCGTTGATGGTGCGACATTCCGTTCTCACGGGGAAGTGGCACTCCATTCCCTTGGGTCTGGATTTGGGCCAGCAATTCGCCGACGGGAAGTTGGTAGAGCTGGGGCAGCGTGTAGCCGCGCCATTTCCAGCAAAGCGCTTCGGGTTGCAAGCGCGCGCCGCCGCATTCAGGGCATGGGTTGTAGGCGCGGTAGCGGGAGAGGAAGACCCGCACATGCATCTTGTAGGTCTTGGTTTCGAGGTAGCGGAAAAATCCTTTTAACCCGTACCAGTATTGCGGCCATTCCTTGCCGTGGCCCTTGCCGTAACCGGGCTCTCCCTCGATGACGAAGGCCTTTTGTTCCGCAGTGAGATTGGCGAAGGGAACGTTGGTTGGAATTCCCAGTTTTTTCGTGAACTGAAGCAGGTCACGTTTGGATTCGCTGAAGACTTCCCCTTCAAACGCCTTGATCGCGCCGTCGTTGATGGAAATCGAGTGATCGGGAATCGCGAGGCGGTAGTCGATATCGATGACGCGGCCAAAGCCACGGCATTTGGGACAGGCGCCCAGCGGCGAATTGAAGGAAAAGAGTCCGGGCGAAGCCGCGCGAAAGGTGCGACCGGTTTTTGGCGAATGAAGCCCGCGCGAAAAGTGTCCCGCCGAGGGGAAGCTGTCCGCGGCAAACAGGTGGATTTCGCCGTGGCCGAAGTGGAGGGCGCTTTCGGTGGCTTCGAGAAAGCGCGACTTGTTGGCCTCTACGATGGCCAGACGGTCCTGAACAACGTAGATATGCGCGGCGTGCTTCAGCGCGATTTCGGGTTTTGCGGCGAGAAGCTCATCCAGTTTTCCTAAAGACAGAACCTCGTTTTTGTCGGGTGTCAGAACCCGCGTGTAGCCTTGGCCTTTGATGCTGGTCAGGACTTCCGTCCACTGGAGATTGACGGGTTTGGCGATGTGGAAGCAAAGTAGGAGAGGGGCGGCGGCGTGGGCCGCCTGGGTCTTGGTCCAGATGGTTTGAGGGTTATCGTCCTCGACTTTTTCGCCGGTGGTCGGGTCGAAGCACTCGGCGACATGGCTGAACCACACTTTCGCAAAATCAGTCAGCTCGGTCATCGTGCCCACGGTGGAGCGGGAAGTCTTGACCGTGTTGGTTTGTTCGATGGCGATCGAGGGGCGGATATTCTCGACGGAATCAACCTTGGGCTTGTCGAGCAGATCCAGGAACTGGCGCGTATAAGCGGAGAAGGTTTCCACGTAGCGGCGCTGGCCCTCGGCATGGAGCGTGTCGAATACCAGTGACGACTTGCCCGCGCCACTCAAGCCCGTGACGACGATGTAACGCCCCAGCGGCAAATCCAGGTCGAAGCCCTTCAGGTTGTTCTGGCGGACGCCGCGCAGACGGATGCATTCAGGAGCAGGGCTGGATTTGATGGGCACTGCTGGCACGAAAGATACGAATCGACGGAATGCAAACCTGCGCGGACAGTAACCCATGTCTCCTGACATACCGTCGTCAGTAGCCCGTCGCCGCACGACGATTTCAATCGTTGCCGCGATCGTTTGCCCAAGGCGTTGACCAGATTAAGAATTCCGCTCAAACAGTGGCCTGCCCCATGAAAAAAATATCCCTTTGCTGCTTTGCGTTGCTTTCTGCGCTGCCGGTCTTCGGAGCCGCACCGGCTTTTCACCAATGGGCCCAGCGCCCGCCGATGGGTTGGAACAGCTGGGATAATTTCGCCACGGCGATCACTGAGGCGCAGACCAAGGCGCAGGCCGACTACATGGCCGCTCATCTGAAGCTGTTTGGCTGGGAATACATCGTCGTGGATATCCAGTGGTATGAGCCCGGGGCGAAGGACCACGGGTACCGCGCAGACGCCACGCTGATGATGGATGAGTACGGCCGGTTGCAACCGGCGCAGAACCGGTTTCCCTCTTCGGCGAATGGCGCTGGATTCAAAGCGCTGGCGGATTACGTGCACGGCCTTGGTCTGAAGTTTGGCATCCATCTCATGCGCGGCATTCCGCGGCAGGCCGTCGATAAAAATCTGCCGGTCAAGGGCACGAACTATCATGCGCAGGATATCGCGGACAAACACAGCCTCTGCCCGTGGAACCCGGATATGTACGGCGTCGATATGACGAAGCCCGGTGCGCAGGACTATTACAACTCGGTGTTCACCCTCATCGCCTCGTGGGGCGTGGACTACGTCAAGGTCGACGACATCGCCCGGCCGTATCATGAGCATGCGAAGGAAATCGAAGCCATTCGCACCGCGATTGATCGCACGGGCCGGCCGATTGTCCTGAGTCTTTCGCCCGGCGAAACCGCGCTCGATGCCGCGGACCATGTGACGCAGCACGCCAATCTCTGGCGGATCAGCGACGATTTCTGGGACCGCTGGCTCGCGCTGCGCGATCAGTTCGCGCGCCTGAAGAATTGGAACCCCCACCGCCAGCCCGGCGCCTGGCCCGATGCTGACATGCTCCCGTTTGGTGTGCTCGAGCTCGGCCGGCGCTCCACGCGATTTACGCCGGACGAACAGCACACGGTCATGTC
>JANYDX010000171.1 GCA_025363395.1 Verrucomicrobiota bacterium | reverse complement strand
TAACCGCTTCCGGAAACAGCTATCCTTCTGATAGTCGTCCCAAATCACCTGCGCGCAAACCCGCCCGGTCCCTAAAGGCGCCTTGTCCGCGGGTGGCGAGAAACGAAAGAGCCGCGTCAGGAAAGCAAATGACTCCCGCATTTTATGCGATAGTCCAAAGGCAAAACAGATCGCCAACACGACAACGAGGAGTCGTACGATTTCGGCCGGCCATGCACTGGTTCCGCTGACCAAACTGAAGGGCTCGCCGTTCACCCGTTCGAAAGTATCCCGCAGGATGACATGTGCCAGCAATGCTGCAACGACGCAGAGCCGCGCCGCGCCGAGCCAGAAACAGACGAACCTACGGCGATGGAGCTTGAACAGGTTCATTGCGCCTTCGCGGGCCGCCTGAGCAGCTTGCCGGGCGTCATTTGACAGCTCCTCGTTGTCCGGCGGCATAAATGGATCGGCAGTGCGGATGGACCAGAATGCAATATCCAGCACGCGACTCGCGAGATTGACGAGCCCCGCTTGAACCACGGGGACTGGCTTCCTCCCGCCCGTTGAAGCATATTCTGGCAGGCTCTCTTCCTTGGGGCGCCCATCGGGAGTAATCGGCGTTGATTCAACCTTCTTGAGAAAATCGTCCATTTCCGTACGGACTGCTTTTCGAGCCAGCATGAGATCGCGGGTCCCCAGCCAGTTTCTGACGGCGCGCAACAGCCCGCCCCTCCGGGTTTCCCGTGGCATCCGTTCGTTCAACCGGCTGACAAAGCGCTCCGTCAGCTCTTCCAAGGCATCCTCTCTCGCCCAATCTATATCATCCTCAAGCCCTGCCGTCGGTGTTTGAAGCCCAGCCCACTGCTTGATCAACAAATCATCTTCCAACAGCCAGTCGGCCACTGGATGTCCGCGATACGCGGCGAGCCGCCGCATCAAGGCTTCAACTCCATCCGGCCCGCCACATCTTCCTCCCAGTATTCCAATATCTTGCCGGAATAGCTCCAGTTTTCCCAGGTAAGACGCCGGAAAGGATCCCAAAGCCAGCTGGCACCCAGCAAAAACAGAATGAATGCGAGGAATCCCCAGATCAAACGGGTCAGGTAATAGGCCGGATGATCGCGCTCGATTTCATAGGTGGTGGGCGGATGAATGTGGAATGGTTTCACCGGGGTGAGGGAGGGCGGGGCGGCCGGTCCGGCCACAGACCGCAATTCGGGATCTCCTAACACGCTAAAGTCCACCGCAAGCCCGTTGCCCACCTCAAAACGACGGGGCGGAATTCCCGCCAGTCGGGTCAGTTCGCTGTTGCCCAAGGCCGCTAGGGTGGCGGCAAACTGGGCGGTTTGAGTACTATCGCGAAAAGGGGGGACGGCCCATATGCGTTAACATAAGGGATTCCAGCCCCTGCAGCGCATCTCCCCGTCCCAACAAACCAGTCTTCTGCGGACCAGAAATTAGGAAATTTCCGATTAAGTTAACGCTTATGGGGGACGGCCCCCTGCAGATCAGAATGCAACGCCAATCCATAGAGCTGACGACCACCAGATTGCGCGCCCACTCGCGCTCACGCGGATGAAAAAAACGCACATCAAGATCCGTCGTGAAAAAAACCGCATTGGGGAAACGCGGTCGCAGTGCCTGCAAAATCAACAGGGTATCATAAACATCACTGCCTACGATCCCGACCGCCTTGATCTGGCCGGCCTGCTCCTGGCGCAATGATTGTTGCAATTCCTCCACCTGATCGCCCAGACGGCCCAGGTAATCAAACTGCGCCTGACCCTCGGCCTTGTTGATGTCGGGGGACCAGTGACGCAGTTCCTCGATACTCGATGGCATCGATTTCTCACTCTTGGAACTTTCGTGAGACGCACCCTTCGCTCCACCCTCTCCGCCTACCGTCTGCCCATCCAGTCCGCGAAGATACACAAAGGAGTGGAAATTTTTCGGCAGGATGGCCGGGGGATCCCGCCGGCTGGTGACCCCATCCACAAACGCTGCGCGACTGGGAGCCAGGTGCTGTCTAACCGCCAGCTCCGCCCTGTACGTCAGCGAAAGCATCCGGCCGTAAAACGTATCCCACTCGGAAATGAGCACGACATGATCCGCCTTCTCGATGAGATGTATTCCGCGCAAATCCAGCTCATCAAACACTTCGCCCGCAAACTGCGCATCGGTGGCGGCGAAATTGTGGAACGAGGCGAATCCCTGTCGCGGCAGGTGGTCGGAATTTTCCGGATCTTTCAACAGCACCTCATCCATGGCACTGGGCGTCGCACAAAAAATATCGACCTGGCCGAGCACCCGCCCGGCAAGGTTTTCAAGATTCTTGTCGGGCAGCTTCGACAGCCTTCCGGCGGTCGAGGACCACAACGGCATCATATGACGCAAAGTCGAAGAACGGCGCGGACCAATCAATTTCACCTCCGGAGGCAGTGTGTTCGCTGGGCGGGGGGCATCCACCGATCCTTCCAGCAACAAGGGCAGCCTGAGCAACGGCTCATCCTCGAAGTAGGCGTCGTCCAGCCAGAGCACCAGCACAGCGGACCACTGCTTGGCTCCTTCGGTTCCGGCGGCAAAATCCCTTCGCCGGTACCATTCGTAGCGCAGTTCCAATCTGGCGGAACGCTCGGAGACTTCGATGCCAAGCAGACGCGGGCGGTCACAGGAATTTTCCTGCCATAAATGTTCCATTTACCCCGTCAGTGGAACTGCCCTTCCCTTGCTTTCCTCCATTTCCCGCTGTGTCAGCCAGGGAATAGAAATGGCACCAATGTGTTCGGCATCCTCGGGCACATAAGCGAACCGACCGAGTGCAGAGACGACCGCGAAGCGGCTCCGGATGCGACTTTCTTGATCCTCACTGTAGTGCCCCCCGGAAAGCATGATCGGAAGCAACAGCACGCCTCCCGACGGATCGGTGACACCGGCCGACGAAACTGCCGGACCGGAGCTTGCACGAACATTGCGGCGCGAGATCTGCTGATGAGCGTGCCTAGTCCCGACTCAACTGAATTGTTCCCTTCGGACAATCCATCGGAGACGGTCCCGACATTCTTGAACGGATCCTCCCACAGCCGCGCCTCAACTTTTTGATCGGCGACAAATTCCTTCGAGCCACCCGCGGGGGTCACCGGGCGGTCACTCGTGAGTTTTTGCGAGACCAGCCACAATCCGCCTGCAATCGTAATGACTGCCAGCAGCGCATTTGGATTCGCGAGAAATGAACCGCCGCCTTCTGACTTTTCTGCCGCCATTGAGAGGGAGCCAAAACTGCCGGGCTGAGTAAGGTTTACTTAAGCCGGGCTGGGTCGCCACCACCATCATCCCCCGCCCGCGTGGAATTATCGGAGCTAGGTTGGGAGCCGCCCACATCGCAAATCTAATAGCACGGCTAAGGAATAGTCCCCAATAACTGCGGCAGGATTTTCCCGAGAATACAATTCGAAGTCAGGCCCACCGTAAATATTCTCGGCGTCAGCCCCGAGATATTTCAGGCAACGGTAGGAGGGAGCCGAACTCGGCCCCCGTCACCCTCGTCGTGAAGAGTGCGTTCATCAGCACGGAATGCGCGAACATTCACCGCCGACGAGCCCGCCGTCAGGCCGCGGCTACCGCAGGAGCGGCCGGCACCGGATCCTGCACCAGCACAGGCTGCTTGACCTCGCCCAATTCGTCGTAGTTTTGGAGGCGCTGAAGCACCATGGGGGTCAGCCGGTTGCCCGCACCAACCAAGACCAGACCTTCGGGTGTGATTATATCCGAAACCACGACCTGATCCACCGACAGATCCTTGACGTAAAGTGCCCGCACCGGCGCATTTCCTGACACCGCGTTGGCCAGGAAATTGCTGAAGCACAAAAAGGAAAGTTCGAGCAGCTTGGGATCATATTTCCCGGTGCGCGACTGCATGACTTCCAGAGCGCGTTGCTTCACCGTGCCCTCGGCTTCCAGCGCCATCCGATCAGTTAGAATTTTCAGCATGCGGGCGCCCAGTGGGATGGTCTCACCGACACAGCGGACCGGCGGAAACTCCGAACCGTCAAATGATTTTTGCTGAAAGAGCACGATCTTGGCCACGCCTTCAAGACGGGGAATGCCAACCAGAAGATCATGGCCGATCTGCGGCACACGCCTCACAATCTTTTCCTCTTCACAGGTGCGGTCCTCACCGCTGCCCATTTTTTCCAGGACGCGGGCAGGGAGCGCGGCGCAACCAATCGAAGAAAGCAAGGCCGCAACCTCCAGTTCCCAGAGGGGAGTCGCATTGATGAACCGGGCAAACTGCCGCATCGAGTCACGCAAGCGCTGGCCCCGGCCAAGCGCCGAGGGAGCCACCATGCCGAGCACTTCAGAAAGCATTTTCACGCTGCCGGTCAGGGTTCCCTCCAGCAGTTCACGCTCCATTTGGAGGAGCTCATAGTGCTTGAGCCCCGCCTCAAGGGCCGGCACCAGAATCTCGGGTGGACATGGTTTGTTCAAAAACCGAAAGACCTGGCCGCGATTGACCGCGGCCACCGCCGTTCCCTGATCCGCATTGCCCGTGAGCATCATCCGCACCGCATGGGGCGCGAGTTCCGAGGAACGTTCAAGAAACTCGACCCCATTCATGCCGGGCATGCTCATGTCAGCCACCAACAAGGCATAGGGACCGCGGGTGCGAATGGCGTCCAAACCTTCCTGCCCACCCAGCGCGGTATCGATGGTGAACTGTTTGCGGAGATTGCGCTCTAAGGCGGCCAGAATATTGGCGTCGTCGTCGATAAAAAGAATTTTCGAGTTGGGTGTCATGAAGAAGGACCCTGCCCTACTGAAGTAGAGGCCTGGCACCGTTAACATCGACACAGGCCGGAGGCCATTTAGCTAATCCGGATTCAATCGGAGCCGGTATTTCTGCCTCGGAAACGCCGCACCGGCGAGCCGACCTTTCCTCAAGGTATTAGGCTCAAGTCGGAGCCCCCTGTGCCGATCATTCCTCATATCTGCGACGGTACCAAGACCCGCCCTGCCCCACCCATGTCCATCCCTGCCACTACACCCGCTGCGCCAGTACACGGGCTGTCCGTTGAACAGCGCGGGGTGATCCTACGCAAGGCTAGCGACGAGTCTCCCGCCTTTATTGCCATTTTTCAAAAGCCCGGACTGGAAATCATCTTCCTCAACAACACCGCCCGGCACTGGCTCGATCCGGAGGGGAACTCTCCCCTGACCGATTTAACCCTGCAGGAAATGATCGGCGTCAGCGGTCTCGCCCTGTTTGAAAAGGAAATCCACACACATGTCGCCGTGCTGGGAAAATGGCAGGGTGAATGGACGTTGCGCGACATCTGGGGTACCGAGCTGCCCATCACCGCCACCGTCACTGACCATTCCGGGGCGGCAGGACAAGAAAGTGGCTTTCTTTGCCTTCAAGCCACGCGCAGCAGCGGACCAGAAAATAACATCACCTCGGATAGCTACCTGCTGCACGCCCTGCTGGAAACGACCCCCAACGCGATTTACTTTAAGGACATCCAAAGCCGCTTTATCCGCGTCAGCCACGCGATGGCCCGCAAGGACGGCATGGACAATCCCGCAAATTTCATCGGAAAAACCGATTTTGACCGCTTCACCGCCGAGCACGCCCAGCCCGCTTACGAAGCGGAACGGCATATTATTCGCACCGGTGAACCCGTCATCGATCTGGAGGAAAAGGAAACCTGGACCAACGGACACGTCACGTGGGTCTCCACCACCAAGTTCCCCCTGCGGAACGCGGCGGGGAACATCATCGGCACCTTTGGCATTTCCCGCGACATCACCAAGAACAAGCTCGCGGAGCAGGAGCTCCGCGAACTCGGAATAAAATACCAGCTCGCGCAAAAACTTGAATCCATCGGGCGTCTCGCGGCCGGCGTCGCCCATGAAATCAACACGCCCACCCAGTTCATCACCGACAACACCAATTTCCTCACCAACGCCTTTGCGCAGATTTCGACGCTCCTCGCCGCCCTCCGCTCTTTCCGCGAGGCCGCTGCGCTTCATCCCGAAATGGCAGCGCGGGCTGGAGCCCTGGCTGCAATCGAACAGGAAATCGAAGTGGACTATCTTTTGAAGGAGATCCCCCTCACCCTCGCACAAACCCTCGACGGACTGGGCCGCGTCGCCCGGATTGTGCATTCCCTCAAGGAATTTTCCCATCCCAATAACGCCGAACACAGCCCGGTGGATCTCAACCGGGTGATCGAAACCGCCGTGACGATTTCCCGCCACGAATGGAAATATGTCGCGGAGGTCGTCACCGATTTCGACCCCGCACTGCCACCGGTCCAATGCCTCCTCGACGAGTTTAACCAGGTCATGCTGAATCTCATCATCAACGCCGCCCATGCCATTGATACCGTGCAAAAAAACAGCGGGTCCGAACGCAAGCTCGGGACGATCAGCATTCGCACCCGACACACCGACGACCATGCCGTGATTGAGGTGGAAGACACCGGCCATGGCATTCCTGATGAAATCAAAGCCCGAATTTTCGATCCCTTTTTCACCACGAAGGAAGTGGGCAAAGGCACCGGGCAGGGGCTCGCCATCGTGCACACCGTGATCGTCAAGAATCACCGCGGCAGCGTGGATTTCACCAGCGAAGTGGGACGGGGCACCACCTTCACTCTCCGCCTTCCCTTCAAGATGACCGCGTGAAAATACCCAGGGCAACAAGCCCGGGGCATTTTGTGGCCCGGGCGAAAATCAAAACGCGCGACCGTTGGCCTTCGTACCACACACACTGACTTCGAGGCCCAGTTCGGCGGCGAGCGCAGCTTTGGTGTAGAGGGCGAGATCGGCCTCCCGTGCATTAGTGGCATACGCGACTTGAATGTGGTTGGCCTTGTGACGCGCCATCATCTGGTCCCGGCTCACTCCATAGGTGACTGCGTGCATGATCGGCCATTGCACCGTCGTCTCTTTCCAACGCCGTTCGGTTTCCGCCTGCGGCAGGGTGATGACTTTCGCCCGACCGAGGTCCATTTTCAATTTCCCCGTCTCGACAAATATCCGGCTCCAAACGATCTCGCCGGGCTTGGCGATGCCGCGCACCGTGCCGCCGCCCAGCCGGAAATACATCGGGGGCTGGCGGAGTGAATCGGTTCCCTCGTAGCCACCGACATGATGCGCCGGTGGCGCACTCCCCGAAATGAGAAACACCCAGACATATTCCTTCGTCGTGCCGCTGGCATCGTACGCACCCCAGCGCAGGTCGTGCAGCGTATTTTCCACCGGCTGGCCGAGCGCCGTATGCACGCGATTGGTGAACAATCCGTCCAAGCCGGCGCATTCGTCCACCTCGTTGAAATGCGTGAGCGGCTGTCCCGCCCGGATAATTTTCCCCGCACTGTTTTTCACCGGTGGACGGTCGCTGTTGTTAAGCAACCCCTCCACCAAATCGGACGCGGGCAGGAGATCCTTCAATCCCTGTTGATACTGGATGCCGATCGATTCGCAGCCAAACTCGTCGGCTATGCGCAGGGCCGCGATGTACGTTTTGCACTGCAACAACACCTGTGCCTCGGTGAGCTCAGTTTTTTCATCGGTGCCGAGATGGAATTTCATGCCTTTGGCCTGGAGCCAGGAAAAGATTTCGCGCGCCTCGTGGTCGCCCACTTGCGCCGCGCCGTAATAGAGCGCGGATTGCGACAGCCGCTCCTTGTACACGCCCGTCTGAAACAACAGCTCGTCGGGAATGATGGCATTGTACATCCCCATGCAGCCTTCGTCAAAAATCCCCATGATCGATTTCCGGCGGAGCAAGTCCGCGGCGATCTTTTTTGCGACCGCCTTCGCCTTCGCCGGCAGTGTGGTTTGCGCGAGCGGTTTCACCTGCGCGGTCCGGTGTCTCAC
>JANYDX010000340.1 GCA_025363395.1 Verrucomicrobiota bacterium | reverse complement strand
TCGAGATTGAACGTGGTGACATTCGCAAAGCTCAGTTTTTCCTCGCGATGAAGCCGGACGAGCTCGGCGTAAACACTCACCGGCGTCGAACCGGTGGCGAGACCAAGCCCCACGGACCGGCCCTCGTCCTGACGGGAGCGGATGAGGGCAGCGATCTCAGCCGCGACTGCCCGCGAAGCCTCCAGGCTACCCGCAAACACCGCGAGTGGCGCGTGCTCAAAGTGACAGGAAGGAACGATCTGCGAAGAGATCATGGTTAAAAAGAGGATCGGCGCACGCCTCAGGCGGACGCGAAACACCCAAGACCAACGCGAGCGTCGGGGCAATCACATCCGCGCGGACCCGTTCGCGGTACACCGCGGGATTGAGTCCTGCACCGCACAACACGAGCGGGCCTGGTTATGGTAACCGCCGGGCGTCCCGTGGGGCAACCGCCCCTAACTCCGATACAGCCCGAATCAGGCTGTTCGTGCGTCACCGCTCCGCTTAATCTTCATTGATGAATTTCGTCGTCTGGTTGGTTTTCCGTGCAGGTCTTATGATCGCCCTAGCCGGCGCACCTTGGAGCACGGCCGCAGCCAAGTCACCCCAGCACTACGGCGCGAAGGCGGACGGCACGACCCTCGACACGGCGGCCTTGCAACACGCGATCGACGATGCCCACGCCGCGGGCGGCGGCATCGTCCGCATCGAGCCGGGACTTTATTGCACGGGCACGCTCGAGTTGCGCAGCGGCGTCACGCTGCACCTGGAGCCGGGTGCGGTCCTGCTCGGCAGTCCAAAAATTGCGGATTATCGTCGTGGTCACTGGCCCGCCTTGATCAAGGCCAGAGGTCAGGAGCACATTGCGATCACCGGCGGCGGCACGATTGACGGTCAGGGAAAACTGGTTGCGCAGGATACGATCCGCATTTTTGAAGCGGGAAGTTTTCTGGATTTTTTTCCCGGCCTGAAACCCGGGGAGAAGGTGCTCAACGACACCGGTTCGGGCACGGGACCTTCGCTCGATCCCTTCCAAATGCAACGCGACGGCACTTTGGGCCACCGAGTCGCTCCGCGCAGCCGGGAGGATGCCGCTACCTGGCGGGTCGATGAATTTGTGCGGCCACAATTGCTCGAATTCTGGGACTGTCGCGATGTGCGCGTCAGCGGAGTCACTTTAAAAAATGCCGCCAACTGGGTGCAAACCTACCGCGATTGCGACCACGTGGTCATCGCCGGCATCCATGTCGACAGCACGACCTACTGGAACAACGACGGCATCGACCTCGTCAACTCCCGTCAGGTACGCATCGAAAATTGCGACATCAATGCCGCGGACGACGGCATCTGCCTGAAATCCGAACCGGCGCCGGAAGACCGCTGGTGTGAAGATATCATGATCGCGCGGTGCCGCATCCGCAGCAGCGCGAGCGCGCTGAAATTCGGGACCGCCTCTCACCAGGGATTCCGCCATGTCCGCGTCGAAGACCTGGAAATCCACGATACCTACCGGTCGGCAATTGCATTGGAAGCCGTGGATGGCGGGACCATTGAAGACGTCAAAATTTTCCGCGTCCGGGCCCGCAATACCGGCAACGCTTTTTTTCTGCGGATCGGCCAGCGCAACGCGACCAAGCCGCCCGGCTTTTTGCGCAACATCGAGCTCAGCGACATTGACGCGCAAATCCCCTCGGGCCGCCCCGATGAAGGCTACGCCCACCAGGGACCGCCGCTCGAGCTGGCCACCAATCTCATCCCTTCATCGCTCGTCGGCCTGCCTGACCGTCCGGTGGAAAACGTCGTGCTGCGAAACATCACCATTACCTATGGCGGTGGTGGCCGGCGTGATCGCGCGGAAGTGCCACTGTCCAAACTCGATTCGATTCCCGAAAAGAGAAGCGACTACCCGGAATTCTCGATGTTTGGAGAATTACCCGCGTGGGGCCTGTATCTGCGGAACGTCGACGGAGTAAAAATTGAAAACATGACGCTGCGTCTGGCCTCGGCGGATTTTCGCGCTGCCGTGGTCGCCGACCGCGTGTGCGATCTCGCCCTGAAAGAAGTAAACATTCTTTCCGCCGGTGAAGAGCCGGCGGTCGTTCTCAAGGAAGTAAGCGGAGAAGTTTTTGATCAAGTGAAGTGGCCGGTGGAAGCCCGGGAAAAGATCCGACGACTGCCTGCCACTGCACCCCGACGTTGAAAGGAGCAGCCAGAGGCTCTGCGCACTCTGTGCCGAGATCGATCTGCGGAATTCAGGATGAATTTATCAGATAGGGCACTATGGATTCGTTCCCGACGCACGCGGCACTGGACCGAGATTCCCGCGGAGCCATTCGATCAGGCGCGCGGGATAGTCGGGAGCAAGCTTCTCCCAGGTGGCGAGGGCGTGCGGTGCACCGGGGATCACGATCAAATCACAGCTCACACCGTTCGCATGGAGTTTCGCCTGGAAGTCGATCGACTGCTGGAGCGGCACGGTTTTGTCGCCATCGCCATGAATCAATAAAAATGGCGGCAGGCCCGGCCGCACGTGATTCAGGGGCGAGATCGCCCGCAGCAAACCGAGCGACTCCGGGGTCAATTCCTTCGGGCGGTTGAGCAGGCCTTGGAGCGATGGGCTGAGACCGCCGCGCGCGGAAAGATCCTGCTCGTGGTTGGTCACCGGCGCAAAACCCACCACCGCTTGCACTCGCACGCCATCGTCGGCCAGCGTCGCGGCGAGACAGACCAGATGACCGCCGGCGGAGTGACCCAGCAATGCAATCCTTGATGGATCGCCTTTGAACTCGGCGGCGTGGGCCTTCACCCAGCGAATGGCGGTCTGCACATCCTCGAAACCGGCGGGCCACCGATTCTTCGGGGCATGCCGGTAGTTGATGGAGAACCACGTGAACTTCGCTTTGGTCAGTGGAGCGAACCACGGAGAGATGTCCGCACTGTCGCCCGGGGGCACACTGGATTTGTCGCCGCGGCTCCAACCTCCACCATGCACGAGAATGGCCACGGGAAATGGTCCCGCGCCCTCCGGCACGCTGACGTCGAGTTTCAGACTCTCGCCGCCCGCCTCACCATATTCCAAATCGCTCAGCTTGATCGCCCCGCCGGCCGGTTCGGCGCGCAACACCCGCGCGAGGGCCGGCACGAACTGGCGCAGTTCCGCGACCACCAGCCGTGCAAAGACCACACTGCCGTCCCCTTCAAGATGCGTAGTGTCGGGCGAGCCGTCCGGCTTGCGGGGATTTAATTTCGCGGTTTCGACCGGGCCGATCTGCTCACACCAGTTAAGACTGCTCGCATGCAGATCGATCAGCGGGACATTTTTTTCGGCAGCGAGTCGTTTCACCGCTTCAACATAAGGCACCAGGTTCGGCTTGATCCTGTCCGGCCGGGCCGGATCGAAATTACGACGGGTGAGCGAGGTCACGAGAATCGGTGTCGCGCCTAGCGCGCGGACTTCGTCGACGTAACGTGCCATGTTTTCCGTATAGGTCGTCGCTGGAGCCGTCTCGCGATCCAGCCCCTTGCCAGGCTCGTCGTTGTTTCCGAATTGGATGAGGTAGTAATCGCCTTTGAGGGCGAGCGCCTTCACGCAGTGGCCTTCCGCCCGGTAACTCTTGGGGCTCCGACCTCCTTCCGCCGCATTGTTGATGATGGCGCCGTCCGTCACAAAGGCGCGGAATCCCATGCCCCACCCCGTGCGGTCAGTCACAGTCGAATCACCGACGAGCACGATATGCGGCGGCTTGACCACGCCCGAGTCGGCGGCGAAGAGCAGCGCCGGTAAAAGGGCCAGGAGAAGAAAACGCAGCAAGGAATTCATGGTTCCGCGGGATGCCAGCCGTCGGAGCCGGCGAGCACACCGGCAGGAGTGAGTACAGCGGCCTCCTCCTTCGTGAGCTGACGGGACCACGGCGCCCGCGCCGCCGCATTCGCACCGGGACCGCTGCTTGCGAATTCGGCGTAGAAGGTGGTTTTTTCCGCGTCGGGCTTGTTCCAGTTGTGCCAGCCCTCCGCGCGCACCACGCCGGACATTTCCGTCCGGAGAAAAACGGTCTGCGCAAAATTCCGCCACGGCCGGCCGAGGTACGTCTTCACTCCTTCAGCTCCGGTGATCTGACAATCGGCGAAAACCAACCCGTGCGGCTGGCCGGCGGGCGTGGACGCGGCAGTGAGGTAGCCGTCCTTGAGGGCATGGATCTGACAGTGGTTGAAATAGGCCGTGGCTCCGCCGAAAATAAAATCCACGTGGCCCTCGATGTAACAATTTTCAAAATACTGCCGGCCGCGGTTGATGAGAATGGTGTCCTGCCAGCCGAGAAAGCGGCAGTGGCGGAAAATAACGCGGTCGCCATCGACCCGCAGCGCGAGCGCCTGGCCGACCGGGCCCGCGCCATTGGCGATAGTGAGGTTTTCCCACACCATCCCGTCGCCGTCGACCTGCACGGTGGGCGTGCGAAAAGTCCCGATCATTTTCCCGTCCGGCCCCGGCAGGTTGGCACTGAGATCGCAAGTGATGACGGTTTTTTTCGCATCTTCGCCGACGATACGGATGTTGCCCCGCTCGCGCTGGACATACACCCGCTCCTGGTAGACACCGGCTTTCACGAGGATCACCCAAGCAGGCGCCGCGAGATCAGTCCGCATCGGCGCGGCGGAAATGGCGTCCTGCACCGAGGTGAATTGACCGCTGCCGTCAGCGGCGACGATGACGTCGGGGTTGAGCGGCGACGCGGGCAGCACCGGCGTTAAACAGGCGCAGGCGAGGGCCAGACCAATGAACGCCAGCCTCATGGTCGGTGGTTTTTTTTGCGCCACCGCGGATAATCCTGCCCGATCAGTTGGGCCGGCCAGTCGCCCAGATAATTATAACCAATGCGACGCTCGCGTTCGATTTCGTTGAAGTCGTACCGGATGACTTTATCGCGACCGGTGAAAATAGGCCGGTTGGTGTTGAGTTCGTAAAATCGCGCCCAAAGCTCCACTGCGGCCGGGTCGGAGACCGCATGACGATCCTTCTTGCCATCAACTCCGGGTGCATTGTCGATCCGGTGGCCGCGAACCGGCACGACTTGGAACCAAATCATTGCGCCTTCAATAGCGTTGATCACCTCCGCCGGAGGGTGCTCAATGCCCATCAAAAACCTGACGAGTCCCACGCTCTCGTCACCGGAAAGCGAAGGCGGCTCGAAATTCCTCGCCCACGCCGGTGCGAAAGTCACCTCGTCGTGCTGCGCGCACCATGCCGTCAGTTTGCCGTCCTGTTTCACCTGCGTCCGGAGAATGCAAGCGATGCCGCGCTGGACCGCAGCCGCCGCCTTGGTGCGGCGCTCAGGGTCGACAAAACGGTACGGCTCTGCGTTCGCGCCGGCCGCACGCAGCACCTTGAGGGCATTCACCATCGCATCATCGTTGTAGGTGATATGCGTGTAATATCCTGTGATGAGCGGGAAATATTGGGGCCAGCCGCCATTGGCGTATTGAGCGGCCAGGAGGTAATCGATCCCGCGAAGAACCGCCTGCACGCTGGGCGCATCGTGTTGCGCGGTGACTACGCGCGCGAGAAATTCGATCTCCGTCGTGGTGGCATTGTTGTCGATCGTCGGTGCGCGATGATCGAATTTGGTCTCGGCCAAGAAGGCGGCGTCGGGCGGCGCAGTCATGTCGCGATTCTTGGGCCAGCCGCCGGAGTCGGTCTGATAGAGCCTAACACTCGCAGCGATGATGCGCGCCTCGTCTCCCGCGTACCAAGCCGCCGGCTGCCGGAGCACGTCGTGCCATTTCACCGCCGCCCCACTGGTGGCGATCAGCAGGAAAACGGTGAAGAGGAAGGCCCCGGCGAATTTCATCCGGAACCCCGGGTTAGACCGCTGCCGGCTTAGCTTTCGGCAGACCCGCGTAAACGAGGGCCGCGCCAACAATGACGACGCCACCCGCCGCGGTGGCGGCCTGCGCGGCGCCGGAAAGTTTCGCCGCTTTGACGCACACCTCCCAATTCGTCGCGATCAGCCCGCTCAGCACGGCGCCGGTCACCGCCAGCAACGCACCACCGGTCAGCAGTGGCGCGTTGGCGCGGGTGATATCGGGCGGCGAATCGACATCCGCCTGCTTGAAATCGGAGCGGAGCCACAGCCAATACAGCAAAAGACTCAACGGATGCATCATCCCGGCCCAGATAAAAATCAGTTTCTGGTTACCGGTCCATTGGATCGACATGGCCGCGAGCAGGGTCAGGAACATGCCGCCCAAGCCGCCGGTCGTCGCGCCCAAACCGACAACGGAGCCGGAAACTTTCGCGGGAAACAAATCCGTCGCCGACGTAAATACATTGGCCGACCACGCCTGGTG
>JANYDX010000097.1 GCA_025363395.1 Verrucomicrobiota bacterium | reverse complement strand
AATTGTTGGGCCCAACCACCGCTGATCGACACCTGGACCTCTTTCTGCCGGCCGGATTGGACCAGCCGGGCTGCGATCAATAAAAACCATCTGCGTCCGCGTTTGGCTTCAGTATGTTTTTGCGATTCGATAAAGCGCACGAACAGGACCCACAGATTGTAGACGACCAGCAGCAGTCGCGCCGCCAGTTCGCTGGTGGCGCGAGCCCTGGCGGTAAACCCAGCGAAGCCCCACTGGTTCTTGAGTTCGTCGAACACATTTTCCACATCGGCCCGCTCGCGGTACATTTGAATCTGCCAGCAGGTGTAATCCTCGGGCAGATTCGTCACGTAGACCGCGAACTCATGTTTGTGCAGATCCCAAAACTCACCGTTCTTTTCCGAAGGCACGCAGCCTTGCAACTGCCGGGCAAAGACGACCCGGCGCGGCGGCTTCCACCCGGTCAATTGCACCTGACCCTCCGCCAATTGCCAGGCGCCCATCGCCGCGGGGCCCTGCCACGCTTCGTTTTTCACCGCGTGCAACGCCGCTCGCACCCGACTGCTGAGTTTTAATTTAAACAAGTAGTGAGGGCGATCCGGCTTCTCTTCATGCCAGGTCATCACCGCATCCTGGCCAAAGCCCAAGTCACCCCGATTCAACCAGACCTTTTGCTCGCCGAGCCAACGCTGCGCATCCTCCATGGCCCCGAGCCATTGCGAAGCACTCACGGTATCGTCGCTCACCACCGACTCCAACCCAAAGAGCTCTGGAATCGCCGGATCTTCGCGCAGCCGCTCAATATGAGAAAACCGGCGCCCCTTGCGTCAGCGCCGTCAGCATGAACGACTGAATCACATCGTACACCGGCGCCGCATTCGGACTGGTCCGCTTCACCGGACAATCCGCCGCCAGGTTTTCCGTGATGCCGATATGTTTGGTGAACGCCGCCCACGGCACCAATCCCCCATACGGCGTCAGCGCATCCTCCGTCACCGACAATCGCACCCTTCCACCCGCCGTCGGAAAACTAAAAACGCCTTCGCCCAACGGGTGAACTCCTTCCAAGTCTCCAGCAGGTTCGACGGCCATGCCATCTAGCTACTTCCACTTCAGCCCTCTTTTTCAACTGCGGAATTCAGGATAATTTTGCCTGAACGGTAGATGCGATCTGCTGAAGCTATTCCTTACAAATTATTAACTATTTGCATTTAGCTCAACTGCAATGCTTTATACTTAAGCTCCCTATTTCCTACGCTTGGACGTCAGCTCTTTTTACATTTTATTAAACGGCTGAAAAAAGGGAGAATGTGATTTTAATATTATACCTTTAAATACCAAGTGGTTAACTATAGTGTCGCAGAATTGGCATATGGATTGCAATAGGTTTGGGGTAATCCGCCAGTTTGTTCAACTACAGAAATCAAAATACCATGAAAAGTTCCTTCTTCAAAATCGCCTCTGCTGTGCTGCTCGCTCTCGCGATCAACAGCATTGCTATCGCTGATCCAATCAGCGGTGCCATCACCTTTGCTGGTGGTGTAATTCTCGACACTACCTCTGCTGGCACTGCAACCAAAGTCACCGCTTGGACCAATCCCACGGTTCAAAGCACCGCTGGTGACTTTTCCGTGTTGGCCGTTGGCACGCCGGTGAGTTTTACCGCTCCGTGGAGCTTTAATTCCGGTAGCCTGAGCAGTCTCTGGTCCGTCGGGGGATTCAGCTTTGACTTGGTTTCCTCTTCGGTCGTTTTCCAAGGCTTTGGCGCTGTGTTCGTGTCGGGCACCGGCTGGTTCAATGGTCCTGGTCTCACTTCGGCGCTGGGTGACTGGTCATTCACGAGCCAAGATCCTTCGGCTCGGGGCGTGTTTTCATTCTCAGCCAGCCAGACTGTTCCAGAAGGTGGCACGACGGTCCTCTTTCTCGGGGTTAGCATGGTTGCCCTGAGCTTCGCAGCTCGCCGGCGCCAGCTTGCTTAAAGTTTACAAAGAATAAGACAGTCCATTTTTCTTGCTCAAGCTGCCCGGGTATCCCCCGGGCAGCTTTTTTGCGGTCTATTTTGGAGGCTAGCAGCCTGTCGGACTGAAAAAATGAGTTTTGGGCAGGAGTTGTTTTTGGTCCGAGCTGACAGACTCCAAAAGCCAAATTCTGCGTCGTGATTTAGCCAGGCGACGAGGATTCGCGATTTAAAGGCTGCGTTTCCGGCCGAGGGAGCTCTGCCCGAGCTGATTAGGCGGCCGGAGCGAAGTTTTTGAGGGTGAAGAGGCGCTTGAGATTGTAGCTGACGCAGACGAGGGTCCATTCGAGGGAGACTTTTTCGAGCCCGCGCAGACTGAAGCGTCGGAAGCCGAGCACTTCTTTAAACCTAAATTGCGCAGTTGGAGATAAGTTATTGGTGATTTCAGGCCGTTGGAATTGGGGTTTCGGGTTGCAAGGCGACGACCCGCTTCAACTGCGGCGCAGTTGTCCTGATCCACTCGTGGAGTCTTGTATAACCGGTGCGCAATTGTTCGGCCCAGCCACCACGGATC